>JAYTON010000324.1:0-5435 GCA_043747725.1 Saprospiraceae bacterium | reverse complement strand
ACGGATTATAATTATCCGCTCATTGCATGGAATCCTGACAATCAACGAATGTCTATTGTATATGAAAGACGCGATGTTGTTAAAATATTGGATTATAATTTCAATGATAAGAAAAAGAAAATTGAGAATTTTCAACCCGATTTTCAAAGGGTTTATAGCATTGATTTTATGAATCCGAGAGATATGGTGGTATCGGCTGCCGTGAGAGGTTTTTCAGATATTTATTTATACAACATTAATAACCGCAGTTTTAAGCAAATTTCAAATGATTTTTGGGATGATTTGGATGCTGTATCTGTCAATCTTTTTGGTAAAAAAGGTATTTTATTTTCATCCAACCGATTGACCGATAGATTGGAAAATGAAAAATTGGATTCTATCCTACCCGTCAATAATTTTGATTTATTTTACAAAGACCTTGAAGATACCTCGCGTGCCCTCGTCCGCGTGACCACTACGCCCGATGCGAATGAGCATCATCCCGCCCTTATTGATACTACTTACTTTACTTTTTTGAGCGATGAAAGTGGTGTTTCTAACCGTCAAGTGGCGCATTTGGAAAAACTATTGGAGCGGGTAGATACCGTTTTTTATATTACCAATCAATTTCGTGAAATGGTGCCTTTGACGGTGATGCAAGATTCACCGCGATTATTTTCTGATACCTTAACAATTGATTCGTTCAATTTAAAACCTATTTATAAAACAATTGCTATTGTCAAAAATAATACGAATTATAGTAGGAATATAGAGGCTCAAAGTTCTGCGCCGCGTGTAGGCAAGGTAGCTGAGTTGTTTTATACAAATGGATTACCTCATTTGAGTGTTCAAAAATTAGTTCCTGACTCAGCTTTAACCCCTACTTTTACTAAGTTTTGGGAATGGAAAAAACGCTCGCAACATAAAAGCGATAAAAATCCTCGAACCAGCCAAGTGCCTATTGAAAATCGGAAAACTGAGGTAGAGCCGACTAATCCAAAGCCCATCGAAATAACAGAAACCACTCAACCTAAAAAGGATACTACTAAAAAAGTAGATATAGATAATTATATTTTTCAAAGCGAATTTGATGATAAAGAAACGCCTAAAACGACTCAAATAACGACTGACAAACCTAAAAGTGAGTTTACTGAAAAACAAGTTGATGCCGTTACTACCCCCTCAGTATTGGTAGCACTAAACGATGATTTGAGCGAAAAGAAAACACATATTTTCCGTCAAAATCGCATTATTCCTTATCGTTTGAAGTTTAAATCTGATTATTTCTCTACAAAATTGGATAATAGCCTCTTGTTTGGTGGTCTGGATAGCTATGCAGGTACGCCTGAAAATTTTTCAACCCCACCGATGGGAATTTTGATGAAAGCTAATTTTAAAGATTTGTTAGAAGATTATCAACTTGAAGGCGGCATAAGGATTCCTACCACATTCAACGGTTATGAAGCCTATGCATTTTTAGATGATAGAAAACATCAACTCGATAAGCGATATGCTATTTATCACAAATCAACTCGATTCAGTGAAAATGGGGGAAATGCTATTGATACCCGCCGCAGTCGTGCACAAATTACGCTCGGTCAGTACGAGATTCGCTATCCGTTTGATATGTATCGCCGCTTGCAACTGACAAGCACCTTACGTTTTGACCGATTTACGCAGCTCGCAACAGATTCTATCACATTGAAAGTGCCAACAATTACCGAGCAACGCATAGGTGCAAAACTCGAATATGTATATGACAACACCCTCGATATTGATGTGAATATGAAAAATGGTACGCGTTATAAGGTGTGGGTGGATTTTGTAAAACGCTTTGATTTTGATGTAAATGAAAAATTATCTTTCAAATTCAGAAATGGCTCATTGGGCATTTTGGGTTTTGATGCCCGTCATTACGAACGCATTTTAAAACATTCTGTTCTCGCCATTCGTGGAGCAGGCGCAACGACTTTCGGTAAGGAAAAAATATTGTATTATTTGGGCGGTACGGACAATCAACTTTTAGCAAAATTTGATGACAATGTGAATGTTCCTCCAGGAGATTATGCCTTCCAAACCCTTGCTGCCAATATGCGCGGCTTCGACCGCAACATCCGCAATGGTACATCTTATGCATTAATCAACACAGAATTGAGGGTGCCGATTGTTAAATATTTATTTTCAAGACCACTCACGTCTTCATTCTGGCGCAACTTGCAAATAATCGGCTTTTTCGATATTGGCACAGCTTGGCATGGTGGTAATCCTTTCAAACGCGACAATCCATTGAATACTATTTATTTGCCAAAGGATAATCCGAACAGCCCTGTTCAGGTGAAAGTGAATTATTTCAAAGACCCTGTTGTAGCCAGTTATGGTGTAGGCGCACGGGTTTTACTGTTAGGTTATTTAGTTCGCTTAGATTATGGCTGGGGCATCGAAACAAGGATAATCCAAAAACCGCTTCTTCATTTAGCAATAGGAACGGATTTTTAAATTATTTTACATTAACAATTTAATAGTTCAGTAAAATTCTATTTAATCAAATCTTAATAATTTTTTTAGATATAACGTCTTGATTTTCAATGATTTGTATCATATATGCGCCTTTTGCCAAACGGCTAATATCCCATCTTTTTGAATTTTCACCTGCTTGTATCTGCCAATTTTCTGCAATGACGGTGCGTCCACTCACGTCTGTTATGCGCACCTGCACTTTTTTAGACACTTTGCTTGACAAGGATAAAGCGACCCCCTCAGTAGTAGGGTTCGGTGAGATGGACATTTGCACTTGTGCAGCCAACTCATTTACGGCAGATGTCATTTCAGCAAAATCTATTTTTACAGAAGCCGTACCATTGTCGCCACTTGTACCACCGTTGCCATTCACAGCATTGCCTACTGCATAAAAAGTAACGATTCCGGTACCGGAAGCAGGAGCTTTCCACTTGACATTAAAAGTTTTTGAACTGCTTCGAGCATTATGCTCTGCATATACGCGCCCGTTAGTGAGCGTAGTCAGTTGAATACCTGCGACTTGTGCTGCTACGAAGCCTTTCACATTGGCATCATTGCTTTTGCGAATGTCAATCATTTGAAAACCATAACCCGCGGGTGTACCAGCAGCAGCATTGATGGTGACTCGAATGGTATAGATTTTTGTCGGCTCATATTTCGTCACTGCGGTTGTACCTGCTTCATTAAAAAGTTCGAGCATTGCTGACGAGTTGAATGAGCCACTGTTATGGCAAGATTGACAAGTTACGGCGTCACCATTTGTCAGTTTTGTATCACCGGGCGCGCCTGTAAGCCCTTGCCCTTCGACAGCAGCGTATCCTCCTGCATGGCTTGAAAAAAGAATGGTAGCAAATACTAATGCCGTAAAAATGTAAGTTGTTTTTTTCATAATTTTTTTTTATTAGTAATAATTGTTTTAAAATTAAAAAAAATCAGTTTGGAAGATAAGAGAATTTACTGAGGGATGTCAAAATCTAATTCAGGAAATTTTCCTTTAACGCCTTTAAAAAATGCTAAAATATGCGGCAAATCTTTTTCATAATCGCCTGTCGGATAAAAGGGTTCACCGAATCCAAGCATTTTATGACCCCAATCAAACTTGCAACCGACAATAGGCACTTCTGCCTTCAAAGCAAGGTAATAAAACCCTGTTTTTAATTGAATCACTTTCGAGCGCGTGCCCTCGGGTGCTATAGTTATACTGAAATACTCTTTGCCTTTATACAGGGCAGCAACGGCATCTACAAAATTGGTGTGCTTTGATCTATCCACAGCTACACCTCCAAGCAAACGCATAATAACGCCCAAAGGAAACCAAAACAAACTGCTTTTTGCTGCAAAATGGGTATTTATGCCTTCTGATGGACGTAATAAAATCCCAATTAAAAAATCCCAATTTGTAGTATGATGAAAAGCTACAATGACAGATTTTTTGACCTCTTTAGGATAAGTTTTATCCATTTTCCAACCCCAAATGGTATAAAGAAAGAACTGTGCGATGGCTTTTTTCATATTCTACGAGTGCTTTTACTGAGGGGGTTGCCCTGAGTGGTTCAACATGCATTTTATTTTAACTCGTAAATTTAGTAAACTTCGTAAATCTTTCATCAAATGTTTTAAAATCAATATTTGTTGGATTTACATTTATTTTGAGATTGTGAGATACTTAGTGTACAAAATACTGAAAGTATATTTTAAAAAAAGATAAATTTTTTTTTTAAAACCCTAAAACCGTAGTCTCTTCACCTTCGTAAATACTGCCATATGAACTTACTCATATTTATTTTTCTACAAACTTATAGTCAATTGAATAATTAACAATCACTATTTCATTGTTCTAACCAAGTAAAAAATATTGCTGGGATAGCCTTTTCAAATTATAAATCTTCACAAACACTTCGCCTGTTTAAGTGTAGAGCATAACCTATTATTTCTATACTCTTTAATTTAAAATGCAGATATAATATTAAGTTCAACACTACAAATTCTAATCTTTAAATAAAGCAATCATCCCTTATTCTTCATGAATAGAACACTCTTTCATGAATAGGATACCATAAAGAGCATTTTAGTTTCTTTAAATATTTTTTGCATCATTAAACTTCACTTTTTACATGAAAAAATTAGCCACACTCGCGCTTGTTTGTTGCGTCTCTATGTCCTGTTTTGCCCAAAAGCTTCCAAAGCAATTTGAAAGTTTGCTGAAACAGAACGCCTCAGTAGAGTATTTTGAGACGAACAAAACATTAGGTACACCTTCCTTAGTAAGGTTTAAAAGTACCAATTTACCAGATGCTAAGAATGTTGAGGCATTGATTAGCGAAATTTTCCAACTTGAAAAACCCAGCAATACTTTGTTGCCTATCAGTACTACCGAATTAAAGGATGGGATTACAGTTAACAAGTATAAGCAGGTTTTTAATGGGATTACAGTAGAGCATTCTGCTATTATCGTGAACCAAATGAGTGGTAAAATCCATTCAATTTCGGCGGAGGTTTTTGATTTTTCAAACCTTGCTAAAAGTTCAACCGCATTAACAGAAACAGCAGCTTTAGACATGGCTCTTGGTTTTGTGAATGCAGAAGAATATTCATGGCAAGCAATAGAAAAGGATAAAATTACGCTCAAAAACAATCCAGATGCGGTGGCGCGATTAAGCCAATTGGATGAATCGCAAAAGCCAAAGGGATTACTTGTTTATGCCAGAGATATTTATTACACCAACCAGCCCCGCTTGGCTTGGAAATTCGATGTTTATGCAACCAACCCCCTCAGTCGCAACTACATTTATGTAGATGCTGAAAATGGTAAAATATTATTATCAGATGCTATTATAAAACATGCTGATAAAATAAATGCCAGCGCACAAGCGGCTAAATTGAAAGCTGAAACGCCAAATAAGGCGTCTATTAATCCTACATTATTATCCCCTTCATCA
>JAYTON010000323.1:0-26154 GCA_043747725.1 Saprospiraceae bacterium | reverse complement strand
GCTGACTCAATCCAGAAGACTCAACAAAGATTATGAAAAACTAATCCGTAATAGTCAATCTATGTGCTATGTAGCGATGATTAAAATTATGGCTAATAGGATCAATTAGGGTTTTAAAACAGTTTCTAAGACTTTGTGAAGCGGAAAAGGTGCTTTTACTGAGGGGGTGTTCTACAAAGAATGTGGGTCAATAAATTTTAATCCTTTAATATTTTTAAAATCAGAGCTGTTGCGACTAATCAATGTTAATCCATGAGAAACTGCTGTTGCCGCAATAATAGCATCAGGCGTTTTAATCTTCTTGCCTTTTCTAATGGCAACGCAATAAGCTATCACATTGGTATCAATATCTAAAATGGTACTATCTTGAATAAATGCCTTTACTTTTAGCTCAATATCGTTATTGGTATTCCAACACAACAATTCAATCTGAGTCATGACTGAAAGATTTGGTACTGCATCAATGACAGTATCCATGAACTGCATTCCTTTCAGAGGAAAAGCATTAGCAAAATAATCGGAAACCGCATTCGTATCAATCAGATATTGTTCCATTCGCTTCGCATTTGATTGATATGATCATTGAGTTTTTGCCCTTCTTCTTTGCTGATTATGCCCTTATATTTTGTGGAAAGTTTTGGCTTTGCTTCGGGTTCATCAGATTTATTAGGCTTTACAGAATCTTTATTGCCCTTAATAATCGTAATCAAATTGAGAGATTCCAAAGCGTTAAGCACCTCAATGGCTTTGAGGTTATTAAGCTGGATGAGCATTGTATTGACAGATTTGTCCATAATTATTGATTGTTTGACCTTTTTAATGTGTTGTACTTGGCTATTGAACTTTTTTTTTACAATTATTAAACAAAAATACATCATTTTATTGAAAAATCGACATCAGGGACAACACTGCTGACCGATTTGATTATCCAATCAATGATTTGATTGTTTTAGTTGTTTTACTCAAATAAATATACGATTGTGATGACAGAATCGAAGCCCTCCTCAGTATTTTAGATTTTACTAAAGTGTTATTGCTTAAAACAGTTTATCATACAAAAGGTAATATAAAGTATTATTAAATATTTTTAATGAATAATTAAAAATATATATTTGCATAAAATAAAGATTCCTACACTATGCCCATGGATCATTATGCCGCCAACTTTTACAATGAAAGAACTACAGACGCTTTATGAAACGATATTGGGGGAGCCTTTAAAACGCAATAATTTTCAAGAAAAAATACTCAATCTGAAAATAGTAGAACGACTTAATAAGCAATACTCGGGTGGCGCACACAAAGTACCTTACTTATATAGATTTATTTAACAGTGGGCGGATTATATAAAACGCCACATCGCAGCCTCGCTAAAAGCTAAAAAATAAGGTGTAAATGTGAACGGATATATAGTATGGAGTAGCTGAGACAATTTTGAATGGGAAGCTGGGTATACCAAGCGTTTGGGTTTGATTTATGTCGATTTTAAAACGCAAGAGCGCACATCTAAGCAAAGCTATTATGAATATCAAAATATTATAAAAGCGCATAAAGGATTGTAAGCGTGATTTTAGAATCTACTCAAATGAAATCGGAAAATCTCATATCTAGAAATGAATACCCCCTCAGTATTTTTCCTATTTTGAGCCTTATTTTAAGGAAACTAAAAACAACGAATGAAAAAAATAAGCATTACACTCCTTTTACTAATTGCCCTTTTTAGCTCAGTATTTGCCCAAGTTTCTATTGCAAATTTAAGGGTAGATTATCAAGTAAAACCGCTGGGTATTGACATAATTAACCCTCATTTTAGTTGGGCAATGCAGGCTTTAGACGCTAAAAGAGGCTATTCTCAGAAAGCCTATCAAATAGTTGTCAAAGACTCTAAAAATCAAGTGATTTGGGATTCTAAAAAAGTCAATTCTGATGTATCGCACGGCATCGAATATGGAGGAACGGCTTTAAAAGCGACAACACGCTACGTTTGGAAAGTAACTGTTTGGGATAATTTTAATAAAAAAACAAGCAATAATTCATGGTTTGAAACAGGTTTAATGAATCCTAATCCTGACTTATCTGGTTGGTCAGGTGCCAAGTGGATTGGTGGTGGCAATGATGATTTGGTCTTGTATGCACACTACTTATCCGTTTTCAAATTTCAATACGGTATTCAGTTGGACAAAGCGTCTAATTCGAGTAAAGCGGCATTTGTTTTTGGGGCTAATGATAGGCGTTTAATGGCTAAAGATTTGAATTTGATGGGTGTTGAAAATGCCCTCAATCAAAGCTATGTGTCCTTTGAATTAGATATTTCAAAAGTCAGCGATGCACCTGATGAATTGGCTCAATTCAATATTTATCGGGTTGGTTATGATAAAAATGATAAGGCATATGTGCCTTTTAAGAGCATTGTAATTCCTCAAAAACTCATCAATAACGCCAATAAATACGATAAACACACCGTATTTGTAGAGTGCAATTTTGGTCTTTTTGAAATTTTTATAAACGGCACAGGTAAAGAAAATCTTATAAAAGAAAAAGGCGAAGCGAACCCGTCGCCTTTTGCACCGCGCGGCATCAATCTCAATCCCGTTGGCAGTGGCAATAATTTTATCAGTTTTCCGATGTTAGCAGATATTGGCTTTCATGTTGCGGATAATCAAATTGCCTCTTTTTCAGATGTCATGATTAAAAATTTTCGCTTTCCTTCCAATACGCTTTTTTCTGAAAAACTTAATAATGAGGGGTATAATGGCATTTTTAAATCCAGTAATTTAACGGTTAAAAATGGCAATTATACGATAAAAGGAGGCGAATTAATTGTTGCCAATCCAAGTAAAAATGCTGCACCAATGCTCAGAACAACTTTTATAACACAATCAAAATCGATTAAAACCGCTCGATTGTATGTAACAGCGCGGGGTATTTACGAAATATATGTAAACGGCAATCGAGTAAGCAATGAATACTTCAATCCGGGTTTGACGCAGTATAATAAAAACCACATGTACCAAACATTTGACGTAACAAGTGCTTTAAAACAAGGTGAAAAAAATGCTTTGGGTGCATGGTTGAGCGAAGGTTGGTGGAGTGGAAACATCACATATAGCGGCGACAGTTGGAATTATTTCGGCGATAGACAATCGCTTTTGAATAAATTGGTCATTACTTATAATGATGGTTCTGAGCAAATAATTACCTCAAATCCGAAGGATTGGAAACTTTATACTGAGGGGCCTATTCGTTATGGTAGCTATTTTCAAGGAGAAGTGTATGATGCCACAAAAGCCGATGCTATAAAAGGTTGGTCAATGCCAAATTATGATGCAAGTGCTTGGAAATCAACAGTTGAAGTGCCTTTGGATGGCACGGCTTATAAAGGTAATTTTACCGATTTACAAGGTAGGAAATCGTCTTTTGAGTATAAAGATTTGAAAATAATCGGACAAATAGGCAGTGGCGCTACCATTGTAAAAATCCTCACAGCACAACAAGTGGCAGAAGTACGCCCCTCAGTATTTGTCTATGATATGGGTCAAAATATGGTCGGTGTACCCCAAATTTTGATTAAAAAGGGCAAAAAAGGACAGGTCATAACCCTGCGTTATGCTGAAGTGAAATATCCTAACCTGCCCGATTACAGAGGCAACGAAGGCATGGTGATGATGGAAAATATCCGGGCGGCACTCTCACAAGACATGTATATACTGAGGGGGGGTGATGAGACGATTCAGCCTCGTTTTACGTTTCACGGCTATCGCTATATGGAGGTAACAGGTATTGAAAAAGCTGTGCCTGTAAGTGATGTAAAAGGTTTGGTTATCAGTTCCGTTTCAGAATTGACTTCGAGTTACGAAACGTCAAATCCGTTAGTTAATAAACTATGGCAAAATATAACATGGTCTTTGCGGAGTAATTTCTTGTCTATTCCAACCGATTGCCCTGCCCGCAATGAGCGCATGGGTTGGAGTGGCGATATTTCCGTTTTTTCACGCAGTGCAACGTATTTGACTGATGCAGATTTATTTTTAAGGAGACACCTTTTGGGTATGCGTGATATTCAGGCAGAAAACGGTAGATTTACAGATGTTGCGCCTGTCGGTGGTGGTTTTGGTGGTACACTTTGGGGTAGTGCAGGTATTGTTGTGGCTTGGGAAACATATCAGCAATATGGCGATGAGCAACTTTTGAAAGAGCATTATGATGCCATGAAACGTTACATTTTCTTTTTAGAAACAAAAATTGATAAAAATGGCATTTTAAATGAAGGACCTTTGGGCGATTGGTTGAGTCCTGAAGGCAACAAAAACGACAATACGCTTTTTTGGATGTCTTATTACGCTTATGATTTAGAAATCATGAGTAAAGCAGCTACTATTTTGGGTAAGACAGAAGATGCGGCTCAATTTCAAAAAAGACAAAAAGAGATAAAAGCCACTTTTAATGACATTTATGTAGATAAAACGACGCATAGAACAATTAAATCGGGTGTAAAAACAGGTTTTATGGGTGCACCGAATGAAGCCGACAAAAGAGGTGATTCGGACAAGGGCAAACTTATGGACACACAAGCCTCGTATGCGATTCCATTGGCTCTGGGTTTGTTTAATGAAACGAATAAACCGTTTGCAATCCAGTTTTTAAACGAAGCCATTCAACGCAAAAATAAAGATGACGGTGGCGTAGAACGTCCTGAATATTCATTAATGACGGGTTTTATCGGCACAGCGTCCATTATGGAAGCCTTTTCCGAAAATGGAAATGCGGCAAATGCCTATCGTTTATTGCAGCAAAAAAGCTATCCTTCATGGTTGTATTCTGTTGTGAATGGCGCAACGTCTATTTGGGAACGTCTCAATTCTTATACTGTTGAAAATGGTTTTGGTGAAAATAACAGTATGAATTCGTTTAATCACTACTCATTTGGTGCAGTGGCTGCTTGGATGATTAATTACTCGTTGGGTATTCAACGCAGCTCTCAAAAAGCTGCTTTTAAAGAAATTATTTTGAAACCCATGCCCGACCCTGATAAAAAAATGACTTTTGCTAAAGGGCATTATCAATCCATTTATGGTAAAATAAATAGTGCATGGGTAATTGATGGTAAAAAATGGACTTATAAAACGAGCATTCCAGCTAATACAATGGCGACACTTTATTTACCTGCAAAATCCATTAATCAAATCAAAGAAAGTGGTAAAAAAATAGCTCAATCAAAGGGAATTAAGGTTTTAAAACAAGAAAATGGTATGATTCAATTGCAATTGATGTCAGGAGATTATGTTTTTGAAATCGATAAATTGTAAAAGAAATTTTCTGCTAAAATTTTTTCAGCTTTAATAACTACATAATGCAAACATAAATGAAAAAGGACTTTTTAATGGGCTAACAGATAAAGGATTTCATGCCGCTACTCAAATTGATCAATGCACCGAAAATCATATTGTCACTTATGTGGCAGTGCCACAGCAAACTTTTTCGGGTAAAGATAAAGATTTTACAATTGAGAATTTTATCTGCAATCAGACCGAGGATACTTTCACATGCCCAACAATTAAACCCTTGCTACCAATAGCAAATTGTCCTATTTTACTGGCTTTTTAGCTCTCTTGATTTTACATGGCGCATATAGATGTCTGTAGCCCAAAGTTAGAAGAGCGTGTCAAATTTAGAAGGGGGATAAAAAGCAATAATAATATTTTAGATATTTATACCTAGCCTTTTTCAAGAGAATATGGTATCATAAAAATCAGCGTAAGCTTCTATATTCACTCGGTTTCATACCTGTTTGCACTTTAAAAAATCGAGCAAAATCGCTGATTTCATTTCTACCAATTTTATAAGCGATTTCTGATACGGTCATACTAGTTTGTTTTAAAAGAACTTTGGCTTCCAGTATGAGCATTTCACTTAATAAGTCATGCGCGGATTTGCCCATCGTTTTTTTAACACATTTATTTAAATGATTCGGCGTAACGGCGAGCATATCGGCATAATCCGATATTTTTTGCTTTTGATAAATGTGTTGTGATAAAGCGTTTTTATATTGTTCGGTTAGAATAGAAGCGGCATTTGAGGCGATATACTGAGGGGGTGCACTGAAGGCGTTGAGTTCCGTGAAAAGTGCTATTAAATACGCTCTTAAAATTTCATAGCGGCAATTTGCACCTTTTTTATATTCCATTTCAAGTCTCATAAGTATCGGTAAAATGACTTCTTTAGCTGCGTCATCAATAATCACAAGCGGGTAACAATTGAAGTTAAGAAAAGAAAAATCGCTCAAAAGGTCTTTTAACCGATAATCTGAAGTCAATAAATCGAGGCTAAAATGGCAATAAAAGCCTTCTGTATGGGGGTCAATAGCTTCGTGCGTTGCGATTTCGTAAGCAGGAATAAAGAAAAAAGTATTCGCACCAAATTCATATTTATTCAAGCCTTTGCTGCGCACACTTTTTCCTTTTGTCATAAAAAAGAAATTAAAAAGAGTGATTCTGCGTGGAATCAAATCTGATTTCATTGGAAATTTGATCAAACGGAGATAGTCCTCAACACGATTAATATGAAAAATATGGTGTGCAGGAGCAATGAATGAAGGCAAATGAACCCCAACATTAAACAAATCCGTTTCTAATTCATACGGATTGAAAGTCTGTATAAGATTGTCTTTTAACATTTGGCTACTATTTTTGTAACAAATGTACTATTTTTTCTGATGCTCTGACCGCCATTGCCACACTTGTTAAAGTAGGATTTGAAGTCGTTGCCATTGGAATAACACTGTTTCCACCGACAAATAAATTCTCAAAATCCCATACTTGCGAATATGAATCGCAAACTGACGTACCATCATTTTTTTCACCCATACGTGTTGTGCCTTCATAATGTAACGAAGTACCCGCAGGCATAAGGGTTTGGTCGCCATCTTTTATGACTTTTCCGAAGGCTTGAACGGCTTTTGTTTGCATCAATTTGGCTTGTTCAATCGCTTTTTTATCCCCCTCAGTATAGGCGAATTTAAAATTCATTTTTGGCATTCCGAGCCAATCCGTTTCAGTTTCTGAAAACTCAATACAGTCTTCATATTGCACTTCTTTCAAACAACCCCAACCTAAACCGACAATGTGTTTAGCCCCCCCCGATGTGGGAGCTGTCATTTTTAAAGGAGATAAATCCATGTGCATTATTTGACCGTGATAAGGGTGATATGGTGCATCAAAGGGTACCCAAAAAACGCCTATTGTCGGATCTTTACGACTCGCTGGGTCGTAGGCAGTTGCAACCGTTTTATTCACTAAATCGTCTTTTAACTCAACAAAAGTAAAAATAAATGGGTGTTCATTCAAATAGTGTCCCAATGCTTTTGGACGAATACCTGAAGCCCATAGTAATTGTGGAGTGCGTAAAGCATCGGCCGCGACAATGACGATTTTGGCTTTTATTTCTTCTTGCTTGCCTGTCGGCAAATGCTCGATTAATACATTTTTAATTTTACCCCCCTCAGTATTTAGTCGTCTGCAAAGCGTTTCAGAACGAATTTCAAAGTTTCTCGAACTTGATTCAGCCAAATTGTCTAAAATAACATCCGCCCCCACCCAATAACGTTCTCCATTTTCATCTACTTTACACGCCAAAGGCATGGGTTGGACTTGTCTATCAGACGATAGTTTTTCATTGAAAATACTGCCTAATGTACGTAAAATAGCCAAACCTTCGGGCGATTCTGGGAAGGCTTTTTGGGTAACACAGAGCAATTCTGCGGCTTTTTTAAAGGCGTATTCATATTCAGTTTTGGGAATAAAGGGTATGCGTTCTGCATTGCCCGGGTGTGGGCAAGCGCATGTCCAATGCGACCCCATACCGCCAATATTGCTCGACATGGAAGCTGAAGGCATTTGATTTTTGGCTAAATCTTCGGGCGTATCGGTTGCCAAATGCGTACCTATACGTGCTAATATATCGGCATTGAGTTCGCCTTTCTGTACCGCTATTGCCCGTTGTGCCACCGAAATATTGGGATAAGGCGTTTGTTTAGGTCCTTGTGATTTCATTTGTGCTTGTGCTTGTGCCTCTGCATCCGGTATGTTTTTGACATGCTGCCCTGCCTTATCGGTTAAGCGAGGACCTAAATCAATCATTAAAATTTGGGCATCGGGTTTTTGCTCTGAAATCATACGAGCATACGTTGCGCCAATTGGACCCGAACCGATTATTAAAACATCTACCATTTTTTTTATTTTTTTAAATTAAAACATTGGATGCGGATTAACAGCCTTTTCAGGAACAGGCTGTAAAACATCCCAATGCTCGACGATTTTACCATTTTCAAGCCTAAAAATATCTGCAACCGCACCGCCAAGATGCGTTTTATTCATTTTACCATGTAAATGAATCACCGCCAAATCACTATCAACCAATATGCGTTTTATATCAAAGCTGGCTTCTGGATTTGAAAACATGGGTTCAAGCATTTCAATAGCCGCTTCTCGTCCATCTAAAATATTGAGATTGTGTTGGATATAATTCTCTGAAACATAATCCATAAACGCCTTTTTAACATTCTTTTGTCGGTAAAAAATATCGGCAAAGGCTTCGACTATATCCCTATTTTTTTCTGTTAAAATGTGTCTATCCATTTTGCTACCCCCTCAGTATTTTTACTATTTTTAAAAATTATCCACTTCCAAATAGGCTTCAAGTAATGCTTTTTCACCTTCAATTCCTTTTTTTGAATTGTAATGCTCCATGCCGAAAATAAAAACTTTACCATTCACTTTTGCTTTTTCATAAATATGCTTAAAAACTACTTTGTGATTAATTTCACCAGTACCAGGCTCAAGACGTTGAGGTACATCACCTATCTGAAAATAGCCAATTTCGTCCCATACTAAATCAATATTACGTTGCAAATGACCTTCGTTTTGCTGTAAATGAAAAATATCAAAAAGTATTTTGCAAGAAGGACTATTCACTGCTTTGGCGAGTAAATAGCATTGCGACGATGTTTTGAGATATACTTGCGGCGGAAAACTCAAGGGCTCTAAAACCATAACCATATTGTGTGGTTCAAATATCTCTGCTGCTTTTCTAAGGGTTTCCACAACATTGGCGGTCTGAATTTCATGGGGCAAGGATATATCTGTGGCATCAGGCACGACCGTTACAAATTTGCCATTGAGTCTTTTGCCTACTTCAACCGCTTGCCGACATTTATCCAAAAATTGGTTTCTCCACTCCAGATTTCCAGAAGTAAAAGCCGCATTGGGCGGCCAATTGACGGGACCCATCACAAAAGTCCCCATCTGCATATCTAAATCCGAAAGGGTTTTACCTATTTTATCCAAATATTCGGGAGCTTGACCCAACATCCCTATTCCCATCAGATTGGGCATCGGTACGCCAGAGAAAGCATTGTCTTCAAAAAAGCGAAAACCCAAATCTGCCGAATATTTTATTTGGTCTATAATATCATGACCTGCCGAAGCAAATGTCCCAAAATGCGGCGCGTAATCAAGTTTGAAATGATGTTTCATTGTTTAAAAATTATCAGCTTGTTTATAGGCTTCTAACAGGACTTTTTCTCCTTCGATACCATCAATTGAGTTGAAATGCTCCATGCCCAAAATGAAATCTTTGTTATTGGCTTTTGATTTTTGATAAATGTGTTTAAAGATGTTTTTATAATTAATTTCGCCAGTTCCAGGCTCACATCTTCCTGGTTCATCGCCGATTTGGAAGTAAACGATTTCGTCCCAAACCATGTCTATATGATAAATAAGTCGTCCTTCATTTTTTTGCAAATGGTACATATCAAACAGTATTTTACACGATTTTCGATTGACTGCTTTACAAATCATGTAGGCTTGAGCCGAGGTTCTTAAAAATAACTCATGATGGTCAGCAAGCGTTTCAATTGCCATAGTAACTCCAATAGGCTCAAATATGTCACTTGCTTTTCGTAAAGCATCAATAGCATTGGCGGTTTGCATTTCGATAGGCAGCGAGCGGTCAAAACAATCTAAAGTGATGGTCACAAACTTGGCATTGAGTCTTTTGGCTACTTCCACACCACTCTTGCATTTATTCAGAAATTCTTCCAAATATTCCGGCTTGCCAGAAGTTACCAAATCCACTGGAGGCCATTTAGTGGGTGTAATTACAAAAGTACCCATCTCCATACCGAGTTTGTCAAGGATATCTCCAATTTTGGTGAGCATTTTGGGTGTTTGGCTACACATACCGATACCCATACGGGTCGAATTAAACTGCACCAAAGGAGACACAAAGCCACTATCTTCGATAGCCTTAAAGCCCAAATCTGCCATATATTTAATTTGATCAATTGGGTCTTGTCCTGCCGAATGGGTGAAAGAGCCAATATGAGGTGCATATTTTAAATTAAAACTATACATATTGTAGTTTTTTTAAACATTTTTTAAAAAGTTTATGCTGCATTTCAACCATATCAAAAGCATCGAACTCATCAGTAAAAGCCGAGCCTTCGTACTCGCTTGAAATATAACCATCATACCCCCCCTCAGTAAAAACCTTAAAAATAGCTTCGTAATCAATAGAAGGTTCGTCGCCGTTTGCGTCAAAACCGTAGAATTTGCCGTGCAGGTGAACTGTCCACGGAATAATGTCTTTCCATAGCTCAACAGGCTGACGACCGTTCATGCTGAAAGCCATATTAAGTCTGCCAATTTGCGGCGGAGTAGCCCCTAAAGCGCCTACTTTTCCTGCCAATTCTCCAAATTTTTGAGGGGTAGGAATATCTTTTTGCCATATTTCTTTGGTAATGGCTATCATGTCGTCCGTTACACCATACGATTTAAAGCTGGAAAGCAAAGCATCCGGTATAGCGCGCATACAAGTCCCCATATCTGGTACAAAACCCAAAACATGAGAATCCATTTCTTGAAACATTTCCAGCATTTTTATGACAGAGGGGTGGTCAACGCTGTAGGGCGTATGCAGTTCAACACCCATAATAACATTGGCTTTTTCGGCAAAAGGAACGAGTTTTTTATATACTTCGGCGGGTGCTGTGGTCTGCACTCTCAGTATAGGAAAACCTAATTTCTGCGCTGCTATAATTTGTGGTTTGATATATTCGACGGTTTCATCAGTGCTCATTTTTTGATGTCTTTTGATACCCACATCAATATTGGCATCTAAGGCTACGGGTTGAAACGCGTACTTATCCAATAGATATTTTACCTCTTTCACCGTTTCATCAAATATGTAAGGAAAGCCTCTAAGGCTTTGAAAACCAATGATTTCCAAGCCTGTGCCTAAGTCTCTTTTACGGGTTTCGGCAATCACATCTTCAAGTGTGAATTTACCTGAATTCCACTCGTAAGCATACGAAAAGAGAGAAGTTGCTAATTTTATATTACTCATTATTGACAAATCAATTTTTTGTGTACTAATGAACTCGCCATCAAAGGACTTTCCTTTGGTCCAACTAAAATATAAGGTATATAATGGTCATATTTAAACGCTACATCGTAGGTTTTACCCTTTTTAAGTGGATTCGTCTCCACTTCTAATATGCCTCTGTCGAGAATGAATAGCCATTCTTTATCCAATTCAGGCAATTGTTCATAAGTGTAAGTATTGCCGTTGGCTTTAATTTTCAAATGATTTTTGTCAATTTCTTGACCATCAATTTTTAAATTAAAATCCATGCACGACAAGGGCAAAGCCCGATACCAATGCGATTGAAATTTGAGTTGAAAACCGCTTTGAGTGGCTTCTAACGCATCTTCTTTTAAAATGTATTTATCTAAAGGACCCATTTTCTGAATGATAAATGAAGAATGATAAATGATGAATGGGTTTAATAAACACCCCCTCAGTATTTTTTAACTTTTAACTATAAATCGGACTCAATTCTTTATCAATATAATACCTCGTTAATGCCATTGATGCCAAAAGGTCGGGCGTACCGTCCGTTTCTATACTAATCCAACCTTTGAACTCGTGCTTTTTCATTAGTTGATAAAGCCCTTTTAAATCTAGTACCCCTTCGCCTGGCTCCCAAAACCAACGTGTGCCATCGTCCACAATTTCAATATCTCGACTGTGCCGAATTTCATCGGGAAGATTAGGCGTTGCCGTATCTTTCAGATGAAATGTACTAATGCGGTCATGGTACTTATCATAAAACTCAAGCAAATCTTCACCTAACAGCGAAATTTGGGCAGTATCAAGGCAGTAATGCACGTATCTCGGGTCGGTGAGTTCGATGTATTCTTTATGATTTTCTTTGTTGATAGCAAGGAAAAATTCATTGTGAATACCTATCTCCACACCGTGGTCAGTGGCATATTTACCAATTTCGGTAATGATTTCTGCGGCTGCTTTTATTTGGTCACGGTTAAGAGGTCCTAAGCCGTAATAATTGTTAGAAGGTGCTGAATTCAGTTGTTTGCCACCAAATTCTACTAAGGTATCCACCGCTTTTTTACCATCTTCAAACGTTTGCTTATGGTGCGCCCTATCGTGCGATTTATCAATGAGATGAAACAGCCCACTGACCGCCACGTCCCGCTCATTGGCAAACTCTTTAAAAGTTTTTGGCGAACCAAAAAGCGGCAGCATTTCGGCAAAATCCCAAGGGGCTAATTCGATGCCCTCAAAACCAAGTGCTTTTTGATAACGCAGTATTCTATCCCAATCGGAATAATAAGCGGCATTGGTTTTATCCTCGTAGTAAAATTCACGGAAATTGTCAATTTTACGATATGGAATATTCTTCCAATGATTCATGTGTGCATATTGAATATTAGGCATATTGTTAATTGACTGTTTTCGATTCACGAATAATTTGATTCAAGCAACTGCGGCTTCTTAACAAAGCCCGCATGGGTTCACGCGTTTGTCGGCAGCTCACTACTGCCCATCCTTCGTACCGTATGGATTGAAGCGACTGATAAAATTCTGTCAAATTGACATGTCCAAACCCCAAATCTCGGAATACTTGCGTCGCTCTGTGATAAGGATATTCGGGCAAAGGCGTTTTCCAAACTTCGGCATCATCAACAAAAGCGGTATCTGTCAAATGCACGCTGCCTATAAGATTTGCCCTGTTTTTGAGAATTTCCGAAGGATTTTGCCCTGCAATACTCGCATGAGCAGCGTCTATATCCAATCGAACAGCACTATCAATGTCTTTTAAAATGGGCAGAATATTATCGCCTTTTAAAAAACTCCAATACTCATTTTTCAGCGCAAGCGTAATACCCTTTTCGTTAGCGATTTTAGCCAAGTCATTGATAAGTTGAACTGTACGTTTGAGGAATTCTGCTGACCATTTGTCCCAATCGCCATTTTTACCATGATAATGATGCACCAAACCATAAGGAGGCGTTGGGCTAAAATTGACGAAATCACAACCCAGTTCTTTGGCATATCGGATAGCTTCACCAGCAAAATATTGGGTAGCTCCGAAATAAAAATCAAGATTGTCATTTCGCATAAAAATAGTTGGGTTGATGTATATGCCCGCCACTTTTTTTATGCCCTGCGATTTGAGGTATTTGACGTAGTTTTTAACCGTTTCAAACTTTATTTCCACACAATATTTTGTAAAAGGCACGCCCGAACCACCTCTGAAAACCCAGAAAGGGTCAAAAGGAATCTCAACTGCATTGAAACCCGCTGCCACGACCATCGGATACAATTCGTCCCAATAATATTTGCTTTCATAGCGATTGCGGTTAGGCACTTGGTGGTGAACATCCACCATGTCTAAGCTGAAAGCTATTTTAATTTTACTGCTCATAACGATATTTTTTTTTCAGCCACCCGAATTGCAGGAAAAGGCAAATAACCAATTCTAATATTTATTTTTAAACCTATTTTATGCTCTCCAGCCGTTAATCCGCCTTGTTTTTGAACAGTCAGCGTTGCGACTTCGCCCATTTCCCAACGGTCATTGATTTCGTTTTCACGTTGTTGGAGATTATAGGTATTGCCATGAACTGTAATATTTACAGCATCTTGTGATAAAGTTTCGCCGTCTAAGATTACTTCTATTTCTTCGACCATTGAGAGGGAAACGCCGCGATAGTAAGGCAGACGTGCGCCGAGTTCAAAACTATTTTCACTACTTTTGAGGTTGTCCTCGACAATCATATATTTTTCAAACATGATATTATAATGATGAATTATGAATGATAAATGATGAATTTACTGAGGGGGTCACTTGATGCCATATTTGACCATCATTTGTTGATGTCTGCGGACTTGTTCGCTACTGTCCACTTCATAAATATCTTGAATATGGCGGTTACCTTCATATTCACTCGCAATATAACCGTCATAACCACCTTTGTTCAATACTTCTATAATTTCTTTATAAGGTATGCTATACTCTGTGTAATCATCTAACATTTCATAGAATTTGCCGTGAATATGGACAATACGTGGAATATGTTGCAGCAAACTGATAGGATTCACCATCGTATTATGTCTCGACAATTCGGCAACAGCCATATCAATACGACGATTACTCATACGTGAAACTTCATAAATGGTGTATTCTGCCATAACCCCTTTTTCATGTTGAGCGCAGACAAATTCAGCAATTTTAGGGTCTGCACCTTGTCTAATCATGCGTTCCACAACTATACGCGGCAAACGTTGTGTAAACCCCCCCATATCGGGGATAAAACCAAAGTGCTTCGTGCCTGTGCGTTCCATGACTTCCCAATGACGATACATCCAAACCGAATTGATATGCCACGGAGCGTGTACTTCAATGCCCAATTTGATGTCTGCATCTTCGGCGTAAGGAATGACTTTTTCCATTATTTGGGGTGTCGCATTGACAATAACCCGAATAACTTTGAAACCCAACTTTTTAGCAAAATCAATATCTCGTTTGAAGGATTGCACCGCTTCATCGTCCGTATAATAATGTCCTTTTTTCTTATTGTAGTCCAAAAACATATCGTGACAGACAGGCGTAACGCCGTATTTGTCCATCCACTCAAACCACTGCCCGACAAAAGCATCTGTCAGTTTTGGAAAACCAACTACACTTTGTTCGCCGAGTATTTCAATACCCGTTGCACCCGTTTTTGCTGTTGCTGCAATACAGTCTTCAAGGCTCATTTTTTTTAGAAAATACTCTTCCTGATAACTGTAAAGGCTTACAGCTCTTTTAATTTCGTTAATCATAATTTTCTGTTAATCAATATTTTAGATTAAAAAATTAGCTAGATCTACGAAATCTAAAAGATTCCGTAAATCTATATCCCTCAGTATATCTGAACAGACTACGCCTTTCTAAGCATATTATAAGCTACTAAAATGACTGTAACAATGAAGCAAATTACTCCTGTCGTTACAAATGCAGGTAGCAAACCACCCGATATTTTTGTAATAAAACTAACAAAAACAGGATTTAAAAACTGCCCTAAAAAGAAACCACTTGACCAAAAGCCCATGCCTCTACCCCTAAAATTTTCAGGTAAAATTTTCAAAGCCCAGGCAACTAAAACGGGGATTGTCATGCCGCAACCCAATTGTTGAATCCAACCCACGGTTATAGCTGTTACACCGTCCTTTGATAAGCCAATACCGATTAAACCGATGGTGAAAAATATACCTATTAATGCGATTTGCTGCCATGTCGGACGGTGTGCAATTGCTCTAAAAATCAATGCACCCAATGGAACGGCTGTACTTGCTATGGCACTCATATTGCCCAATTGTTTTTTGTCTTTGATGCCCATTGCGTCCAATGCCAACGAAAAATGAATCGTATAAACAAAATAAAGCACGGCAAAAATCAAGGTGACAATGAAAAGTAAAGTAACCGTTTTCCACGGAAACACCCCCTCAGTATTTTGAGAAATTTCTTCCTTTTGAACTGCTTTTACAGGCGGTTCATAGATAAAAAAGAATGCCATGATGGTCATTAAAATCGGTATTGTATAAACCAAAAATGGATAATTCCAGCCCATACTTGCTAAATTGCCACTCAATGACAACAATAAAACGGCAGCAACTGAACCAAAAAAACCTTGAATCATTAGCCATTTTGTACGGTCTTTTTGGTCAAAATAATCGCCCAAAAGCGTATTGCCAATCACCAAAACAAAAGCTTCACCGATGCCCAGCAAAAGTCGCCCTGTAATAATCGTATTGAAACCATCTAAAAAAAACGGCAAAGTTCCGCCCAAACCATAAAGCAACATGAATATCAATAACAACTTGCGCCGCCCATATTTGTCCACAAAATAACCCGCAAACGGGGCTATTAAAGCGATGCACAAGCCCGGTGCCGTTAAAATCATCGGTACGAGTAAATCGCCATTGGGCATATTGCCAAAATGTTGCATCAAAGTTGGCAAGGCGGGCATGAGTGCTACAATCGCCATCATCGGCAATTGATTGACCAGGACGGTCATCCAACCTTGTGCTGCACCTGCTTGTCGTGGGCTTGTTGCGTTTGTCATTTTTTTTAAATTGAAATTCTTGTTGCTTGGAAATGGGCATACCCCTCAGTATTTTAAATGATCAAACTCGAATACATTATTTTCTCGTACCTCTGAAATGATAATTCGCTTGAAGACCAAACAGACGCGGCGAGCCGAAAATCCAATTGTAAATATTAATGGTGCCGCCTGTGAAGCCCGCAAAATTGATAACTCTGTTATCTTCAAGATTTTGTGCAAACGCACCGATTTCCCAATTTCCTTTTCCTGTGGTGTAAGTGATATTAAAATCCGTTTTAGTAAATGCTTTTTGTTTATCCATCGTAAAATTATAAGCACTCAGATAATAGTCGGATTTGAACATAGTTTGAATGCCTACATTCAGTGTACCCGAGCCAATTGTGAAATCATGGTCGTAGCCGCCTACTAAAGTCCATTTTGGTGATTGAATGGGTGAATTGCCCTTTAAATTTACAACTTGGGCATTCGCACCTACTTTATTAATAGTTGTCGGGAAATCGCCGAATTCTGCCTTTAAAAAGTTAACAGCCCATTTGAATCTATCGCTTTTTGTAGCTAACAATTCGCCGTCAATTTCCAATCCGAAAACTTTAGTATTCGCTGCATTCTGAATAGCACCACCGACTGTTGTGTTGATAAATACGGATACCTGTTGTTTATCGTAGTTATAATTGAAAGCAGAAGCATTTAAACGCAATTTATTATCCATAAACTTATTCTTTGTGCCTACCTCAATAGCCGTTAATTCTTCAGGGTCATAAGGACCGACATTATCAAAGCCGCCTGCTTTATAGCCTGTACTGACTTTGGCAAAAAGCATTTTAGTATTGTCAATCTTATAATCCATATTTACCATCCAAGTCGTTCTATTCCAATCGCCTTTACCCGAAGTAGCCGTCATGCCATTATCGGTCAAACTAGGCGGAGTAGGATAGAAATAGGCAGGCGTACCCGGAGGACCAAATGGCGCTTTTGTTAAACTAGCACCCGAACGTGATTTTTTATCGGTTGTATTTCTAAGCCCTATGCTCATACCCAATTTTTCCTTAACCCTATAAGTAGCTTGTGCAAATCCGGCAGTTGTTTTTGAATTAATCGCCAGTTTAAAAAAGTTTAAATAGGGAACTTTACCGCCAAAAGCACCTTTCGCACCAGGCAATACTAATCCTCGACCTACATCCTGGTCTTCATTGCCATAAAAAAATCCTGCTTGCCAAATAATTTTAGAGCTTTCACCATTGAAACGCAACTCGTGGCTTTGAGTTTTGTAAGCCAATTGATTATCAAAACTGAATGTTTCGGGTATAAAGCCATTCAATGGTTGATAACCCGACAAATCTACATCTCGGAAGCCGCCTGTATAAGAAATTTTAACTGCTCCGAAATCATACCCTATTTTTCCTCTCATAGCGCCTTGATTGATTTTAACAAAACCGGCAGTAGCCACAGGATAGTCTTTTGGTAGTGTGGTCGTCCATTTGGTAGGCACTTGACCTTTTAATGTTGTATCGGCAGTTGCAACGTTGATGCCATATTGTGAAGGGGCTTGTTGGTCTGTTTTATTGTATTCGCCGGCTATATAAATTGAAAAGGCTTTAGTAGGGTTAATACTTAAACCCAAACGGGTAGCCCATACATTGCCATTATCAATTTTTCCGACAAGCGATCCGCCGTCTCTGTAACCATCATGTTTTGATAGTAATCCTGCTACCCGCACAGCGGCTATTTTACCCAAAGGCAAATTAATGGCTCCATTTAATTTAATGGTATTATAGTTACCATACGAAGTATTCAGATCTATTTCCGTTCTATCAGTCGGCTTTTTGGCGATAATATTGACAGCTCCCGCTGTGGCATTACGTCCATACAAAGTACCTTGCGGTCCTTTCAATACTTCAACTCTATCCAAATCGAATAGGCTCGCATTTAATGCCACCGGTCGGTTGATATATTCACCATCAATCCCTATTGTAACAGCTTGGTCTGACATTTCTGCCGCACCGTCATTACTACCAATACCGCGAATGTTAATTTGATTGAATATGGTATTTTGCACAATATTTAACCCGGGTGCGAGATTTTGCAACTGTGATAAATCCGTTGCACCTTGCCTTTGCATAGCTTTGCCACTGACCAACTCCATTGTAATAGGTAGGGTTTGAGCTGAAACAGCGCGGTTCTCCGCTGTAACGATGAGTTCTTCTAAAGCTTCACCTTCTTCCAAGCTAATGGATAAGGTGCCATCAGATGAAAATTCTTTCGAAATATAGCCTACAAAAGAGGCAATTAAAACACTGCCTTTTGCTATGTTATCAAAAGTGAAGATCCCCTCATTATTTGTGACTGTTCCATTGTTTGTACCTTTAACAAGGACGGAAGCACCGACAAGCGGCTCACCTTTGGAATCTGTGATTTTCCCACTTATTTTATTTTGAGCGAGAGAAGAAGTTGAAAATAATATGGCTATGAATGCCATAAACAGAAAGCATGATTTTTTCATTATTCGAGTTGTTTAGTACAAAAAAAATTGACTTATCTTTATTATCGATAGTGCAAATATCCGCATACAAACAACCCGACAGTTTATCAATAAACTGCCATTACTTGACATATTCAATCATTATTCTTATTATTTGACAATTTTTATAATAAAATTCTGATATCGTCTACTATAAACAAATATTTATAAAGGCTACAATAGAGGTTAATCTATTTTATATAAATTAAATTTTAAGCAATAATTATGACATTAAATTCTCCTTCTAGAGCAGGCTAAGTCGGGAGCCTTTTGAGAACTGATTGTCAAAGAAAATCGATTGGAGAGAGTTCATAAAACTGTGTCAAGGTTAAAAAATCAAATAACTTAGCGGCATGGAAAGAGAAGAAAAATTTGACTATGAAATTTTTAATCCAGCCTTTACATTTCTTTTTAGCGCTGTGTCTGCGTTTTGCCCATCGCCATGTCATTTGAAAAATGCGGTGGTCGACTTTGGCAAACAGACGTTTAGCACACATATGCGGATGACATAGTGCCCATCCTCCAATCATCGGGTTGAGAGTTTCTATCAGGTGCTATGTCCGTGCGTTCCCTTGCTTTTTAGTCACCCTTTGTACCTTGTCCAAGAATGTTTTGATGTTCTCTTTCGACGGTTTAATAAAATCATGCAGATATAGACACTTTATAGGCGTTTTACGCCCTGTTTACGGACTTGAAACAAAGTTTACAATGGGTTGGTTTGAAAAATCTGTTCGCCTTAGTTGTCATTGTATTGCTTATTATCGCACTTCTTTCAGTGTCTCTTTGGAAGGATAACAAAGTACCTTTTAAGGAAATTCAAATAGTTGAAAATATTTCTGAAAGTATCCCTGTAAAACAAGTAACCGGCTCTACCCTACCATCCAAAAAAAACAGAGCAAAACACAGAAAAATTGATGGCATGGAAGTAATGCCATTTAAGGAAACTACCACCACTCCTACTACCCTCTCAGTACAAAAGACATTTGTTGAGAAATTCAGTTTCTTAGCTATCGCCGAGATGTGTGGTTTGTGGTGGTCTAATTTAGACGGACAGTTAAATAAGAGAATTAACTAAACGATGAATCAAATTTCTTCAAAGTGAAGAGCGATCATTTGGATAAATCGCTCATTCACAGTGAAGCTCTTTTACTTGTTTTGCCTACTCAAAGTTACTATCGGAATTTTGAATTTGGCACAATTTCTTTTCAAAATTTTTAGGAGACAAATAGCCTAAAGCAGAATGTCTTCTAATAGGATTGTCATGCCTTTGGCTTGATGGAGCTTTGCACCATAATAGATTTCGATATATTCAAAAATAGCTGTCTGAGCATCCTCCAAAGAATCAAACCGACCTTGCTGCATCAGTTCTGCTTTGAAACGAGAGAATAAAGATTCAGCATGTGCATTATCATAGTGATTATCCTGGCGGGTCATACTTTGCTGGGCAGGATAATCCTTGAGCCAAATCCTGAACTCAATATCCATATATTGTCCACCCCCGTCAGAATGAATGATAATACCTTTGGGTGGCTGTCGTTTGTGAAAGGCTTTCTTTAAAGCCTCAAAAACTAAGCTCGCTTCCATGTGGGGTTTTAAAGCCCAAGCGACAATATAACGAGAGCATAAATCCATCCAAGTTGCCACATAAATGAAAGAACCATCTACCATTGGAATATAAGTAATATCTCCTACATAGACCCTGTCAATTTGCTTAGGGGGTGGGAAATTCAATAAAAGATTCTCACTTCTACGCAATAAAGGGTCAGTTTGCGTTGTTTTTGGCACAAATGAACGAGGTTGAATAGCTCTTAAGTTTTGTTCTTTCATCCGCTGACGCACAAAAAAACGACCGACTTTAAAGCCTTGTTCTTTCAACTCTGCGACGATTCGCCGTGAGCCATATCGCCTTAAATGGGTATTGAAAACCTTTTTCACTTGACTTGATACAAGTTCTTTAGACACACTTAAGACGTGGCTTAACCCTTGACGATAGGCATAATAGGCACTTCGATTAACCCCTAAAACTTCACAAACAACGCTTTCTGCATACACCCCTTTTTTAAACTCCGTGTCGTATTGACAACGCGCAGGGGTGGACTTGGTTGTCCCTTTTTTGTTTGTTTCCATAACACAAAATTAAGAGAATTCTGTGCCCGTATTTATTAGACTGTCTCAAACCATCATCCGCATAGAATTTACGCACCAGAGAAGCATTCTGTGTAGTGTTATTCCACATAGCTTGTTCTACTGTCTGTGTTTCATCAAACGGGTAAGCATCAGGACCTAAAAATAGTACACATCGTCTGTTTTTAATGGCTGGTGTGAGTACATTCCAATCGATTTCAGGCATCGGCATTGGGGTATTTTTTTGGGTGAGTGTTGTTTTTTCTTTAGTCGTATAAAAATAGTGAAAATCTTAATACCAAGAGTGATTTTCACTAATTTGTTTGAGTAATTAGTCCGTGTTTAGACGATTAATGTTCGATATGCTTATAATTTTCACATTTAGGCTACGACTTTTCATCTGAATCCAACTTTTTCTTCTCTGGAAGCTCCTTTATCTTTTGAGCCTTTTCTATTTGTTCTAAGAAATTATCAGGTGAGACAACAGGGTTTCCTGTTTCTTTTTCAACATTCAATCGAGCTTTGCCAGCAGCTCTACCGCCTCTTTGAGCGGCTTCATGGTTATCTTCAAAACCCTGTGCGCTCTCTTTTACGGCAATTTGTCGAGTGGATTCTTCACCGAGCATTGTGAAAATCAGTTCCATATTTGTCATGTGGTCACGCAGGTTTTGTGCCTCTAAACTTTTAAATTTTTTATGTTCAGTCGGCGTTAATCCAAATGTCGCTTTCGCAATCTCAGCCGTCAAAATAGAGTATTCCTGTCCTTCTTTCACTCCCCTACCCTTCCACTCGTCTGTAAGCTGTTTTCTAATATCAATACTTTTCAAGCGGGTATCAATCCACTCAGTGGTATAACCTTTAGCTTTGTAAAGTTCTCTGATGCGTTCAATGCCCAATTCTGGATTCTCAATTTCCTGCATGCGCTCCTCTCCTACTTGCGCTAACCACAGTTTGAATGGCTCTGCTTTAGGAGAAGCAATAGACATGATAATGCGCAACAATGCCTCTCGATTAGCACAATCGGTCAAGCGTTCTTTATTGTCAGCCGCCATCATTTTCAACTGTACCCAATTTCGGTACGTTTCACCACTTTCTTTTAAAAGATTAGTTTTGAGCTTTGACCAATAGGTACGTGGAATAGGACTGTCTGTCAAAATTTCAATGATATCTACTATCGAAAAGTACCATCCTTCATTGTGCCAAAGGCGGCGAACTTGTTTTTCTTGAAAAAGGATTATTGTTGCAGTTTGCTCCATAGTTGTGTATTTTATTAAATTATACATTATTTACTTAGATGGGGTAATACGCTTTTGGTAAAATTACCATTACCCCAAATATTTTATTTTATTAAACAGTATTGCGCTGATTCAATCTTTGTGAAAATACTTTTGCGGAGATTTAAAAATATAGCCTAAAAATATTTTACTCAAATGGGGTAATACACAAATAAGGTAATGCGCTTTAGGTAAAATTACCATTACCCCAACCGATAATCACTTTTTCAGGACATACCAACCACCAACTTGAGTACATAAATTGAATTTGGGCTTAAAAAGCTGACTTCTCCACCACAAAAATCAATAAATACATACATTGTGCGATTTTGTATTAAATCGTCTTAAAAGGAAAATAAGCAATTGGTACGCTTTATCGAAACACCCCTTACAATATTTTTTCCGTCTTAGCTTTTTCAATATCTGCCATCATCAAAGCCAAAATATAGTCCTTCAATGTTTGTTTACGCAGCACCCGTAAGGTATTGGCAGAGATATAAATGGACTGTGGGCAATCAATAGAAACCCGTTTGATGTCTTCTTCTACAGAAGCATGAACCTTTTTGGCAATCTCTGCCGCTTTATCCAATTTATCCAATTTGTTTGCATCAGCATCGTTCAAAAGATCGAGCATTGTTGATTTAGCCATTTTTCTTAGATTTTAATATTTCCATTAATAAATTTTGAACTTCTTCACAAAAGGCAGTTGCCTCTGTGCGGGCTTTGCCAATTTGCTTTTCAATAGCATCATCTGCTCCTGCATCGAGTACAGTCAAACCATGTTTAGTTTGACGACGGTGAGCAATACGATTTTCAAGATGAGATTCCATTGGCTTGATACCATATTTTTGAAAAGCTTTCATCACATCTCTGGTTTCAATGTCCTCATTGTTGCGCCCTGTATACATATTCATGACCGTATAAGCGGGAATCTCATCGCGCATGACTTTCACCTGTTCGTAACGCTCAATAAACCGCTTAAACGATAAAACATCATCAAATGACGGCACAACAGGCACTATCAGCAAATCAGCCAACGCAATGGTTTTGGTGGCACTATCGGAAAGCTGTGGAACGCCATCAATAATCACCATTTTATACCCGTCTTGAAGATGTGTTTT
Organism: Saprospiraceae bacterium; assembly: GCA_043747725.1. Lineage (GTDB taxonomy): Bacteria > Bacteroidota > Bacteroidia > Chitinophagales > Saprospiraceae > JAAFJT01. The sequence continues at coordinate 2,648 of JAYTON010000323.1, read as the reverse complement.
GACATCTCGTTGTAAGTTCTGGACGGTGGACATTGGAAATACGGGAACACGAACAGCCGCCTCAGGTCTGCGCTCAAACCAATCGCAAGCGGTTTTTTGTTCCAAATCGGTATCCAATATGCACACTTTAATACCTTGTTTGGCGAAAAAAACGGCAAGCGTTCGGCTTATGGTAGATTTTCCCACTCCGCCTTTTAAATTAGTGACTGCAATAATCATTTTTCTATTTTTAGTTTACAAATATACAGGCATTTGGGGTAATGGTAAAATTACCATTTGGTAATTTTGAAAAATATACAGATAATAGTGCTTAAATACTGAGGGGGTCATATAATTTTGAATTGTTTCACTACTGCTTTGATCAAAATATAAACTCATTCCCAATTTTTGAGAAAACCGGCGGCGGCGCAATTTTTTTTACTTTCAATTTTCTATTCTTTAATTTTTAAAAAAGGGAACAACATCTTTGTTACTTTTTATAGGTAAAACTATAGGATACTAATATATAGGTTTGTGCATTAAAATGCACGCACTTTTGGTATTAAAATGCACGCACTTTTGGTATTAAAGTACACGTGGATAACTCTAACTATAACACTGGTATTAAAATGCACGCACTCTTTTTGTTATAATATACTCTTAGAATTAAAATACACGCACTTAGAATTAAAATGCACGTACTATAAACCTCCGTTGGTATTAAAATGCACGCACTTTTTCGTGACTAAAAATAAAACCAAAGGCACTTTATGAAAAAATGGTATTAAAATACACGTGGATAACTGAAAAAGAAACTGATAATTATCCGAAATCCTATTGATCTTAATAATATTAAGGCTAAAGGATTGTTAATAACTTTTGAAATATAACAGTATCTATGTGAATTCATGAATTCTATTATAGTTAGAGTTCTTTATTTTTTAAAAAGCCTATATATGCCTGCTAAAATTTTAAAATAGCACTCATATGAGAAAAGTTTTAGTCGGAATCGGGGTAGGGGAGTTATAAAGCATCAATCCTTTATTGATGTCCTCTTGAATGCGTGCACTTTGATACTGAAAACTCACAACCTGCAAAGTGCGCCTAAAAACTTGCTTAAAACTCTTCATATCATTATAACCTTTGCCAAATTGTTCCCGCAGATTTTGCCACGATACGAACTGAGGCGCATTGTGCGGAATACGATGCAGCCGTTGCGCCAGCCAAGCGTAAATATCCAATGCCATAGCATTATTGCTGAGAGCCGCTAAAGCCCGTTCATCCAAAGGAATGGCGTGATTAGCTAAGCTGTTGAAATAATCATCAGTGAGTTGAATTGTTGAATTCCATATAACTCGCTTGCTGCTATCTTTTTCAAAATTCATATCAAACGCCTTGACAATCTGAAAATTGACTTGCATACTTCTTTCTCCATCGGTATAGCCCAATGAAATAAGCGAAGTAGTCAATCGGCGCAATTGTTCTTTGACTTCCGCAATCGTGCGCCCGTCCGCATTCAAACCTAAGGATTTGATAAAAGCGGATAGGCTTTCTTCAATATGGAGGGTTTTATCACCGATTTTTATAGCTTGGGAGTTGATATGAGCCAATATCAGCCGTGCCTTTGTGCCATAAGGAAGCCCAATAAAAGACATATCTTTTGTGATAGGGTCAAACGCGCGAGTCGCTTGGACTGCTAAGGAGACATTCCCTTGTTGATGTTGCCAATACAAAACATCATCGCCTGGATTGCGATAGGGTAGGAAGGTCTGACACAAAACCGAGTGTTGAAAGATGGCATCTTTAATAGTAGCTGGATGGATAATCAAATCCAAAGCTGTTTGTTGAACACGGTTTTTTATAGCGGATGGTTTTTTCATTTTCTAAGATTTGTCACAAATATACATCAATTTGGGGTAATGGTAAAATTACCATTTGGTAATTTTGAAAAAATATTTTTTATGTTGCGTGGAAGGCTTATTATTACTGAGGGGTAGGGAAGTGGTTTGATTGATATAGCTGGTTTTTTTAATTTGGATGATGTATGGTTCTATAAAAAACTTTACTAACAACAGACTCCTAAAGTCTTTTAATATAAAAAAGGTGGAAAATATCCCACAAAATACATCTTCAAAAAACGTATTTCCTGAAGTGTTCTTTTGAATTAATTGCTAACTTTCTCCATAAATCAGTTCTTGTAAATCATTTATACATTAACGAATCAATCACGCTGTCCACCCAATCAAATCTATCTTTGATATTAAAAACCAATAAAGTGCTTGAATGTAAGGGAAGTTATCATCCTACCGCCAAATAATATTTTGATTTTTCAAACGAACCACTTTTTAGCTAAAATGTGGTTCAAAAGTGGTCATTATCGCATTTTTGAGTAAGCTTGCAAAGCCATTTCTAACCTTTATTGAGCATATTTTCTCTAAAATCTTTTCACTGCCAAATAATATTCTGATTTTTCAAATGTACCACATTTTAGCTTGAAAAGTGGTACACGTATACGTTTCGGCAATATTCGACTATTCTTCGAGAATATACCACTTTTCAGCTGAAAAGTGGTTCACTAAAACTTCTAAATTGCTGTTAAAAGCAATTTTTCATATTGTCAAGCGTGTATGTATGTATGCCTGTATGTAATACAAATCAAATCTATGGAA
>JAYTON010000322.1:0-6218 GCA_043747725.1 Saprospiraceae bacterium | reverse complement strand
CAGGCACTAACTCGTCTGATAAACTGGGTACTTAAAAGTATTTTCATGTGATAATAATTTTTGTTAAAAATATAGGGGGTTACAAATGTCATCGGTCTGCTTTTTAATCTTTATACTGAGGGGGTAACCGATGCCAGATGTTAAATCTTATAATAATTCAAAAGGCTGAATCGGCTATTTCCTCATTTGGTTTATGGGTGCTATACAGGTATTCCAAATTTGTTTTCAGAATAAAAAAGAACTTTTTAAATCCTTTGTAAGAGAAGTGACTAAAAGGTGCGAAACTTAACAGAAAGGGAAAAGATTTTTAAAAAAAAATTAAAACAGGCATTTTCCCATTGTTGAGGAAGAAATGTTCTTTCAGATGAAGAGTGGTTGAATCTAAAAAAGCATGACGGCTAAAAGCGTCGGATGAAAATATTTTTATGACTATTTGCAAACAATGAATAACAAAATACCTTAATTTTATTTCTTAAATTTTAAAAACAGGATTAATTCACAAATAACCTATGATAATTTATGAAGAAACTACTTTTTTTATCTCTCCTATTAAGTATCTCTTGCAGCCGCTGTTTTGAAACACCTCAGACCAATAATACCACGACAATTTGTGAACAATCTGCTGCGCGTTATGTGCCGAATGAAATAATTTTAGATGCTCAAAATTTAGGTGCTGACTATCCTGTTTTCCAGAATTTTTTGGCAAGTAAAGGCTACAAAAAAAGAGATTCTTGCAACTGTTCGCACAGCCTTGAACTTTGGGGCAACGATAACAATGTGAATGTGATTGGCGATATTTCAGGCGCAAAAGCGCAAGCGGGGGTTATGAGCGGCAATGGTTGGCGTTTTTCACCGAATTTTGTGATTATTCCCGATTTTAAATTAGAGCGAGATATTATCAGACAAGACAATAGAAAAATAAATCCGCCGCCGGGCACGCCAGTGCGCATCGTCATAGTGGATACGGGCGTTGAGCCTGCGAATACCAATTTAAGCTTTTTATGGAAAAAATCGCTCAGTACCGGTTCTGTTTGTGCTGCGGAAGGTGAGCATGGTCTGAATGTGCCTGTGCCTGCCACGGATCCTTTAGATATACAAGGACATGGTACGCACCTCAATGGCATTATCAACGGCGTCGTTATTAATACGGGTGATCAAAGCGGTGTTCCTTTTGAGCAAATCAACGTAAAATTCACGGCTGATGCCGACCATACTGGTAGCCTGTTTAAAGCGGTGTGTGGTATGTATTACGGTTTGGACAGAGGAGCGCAAGTATTTAATTTGAGTTGGGGTTATAGCGGTGGCACTGCACCTGACTTGATAAAATCCTTCTTGGAAACGGCTAAAACCAAGAATGTCGTCATAATAGCAGGTGCCGGTAATTTTAATGAGAACAATGACATAACCCCTTTTTGGCCCGCCTCTTTTTCAAAAGATTATGATTTCGTGATTTCGGTGGGTGCGTATGATGCCTATTACAACCATCCGACTACACCGAAATTGTTTCAACTTTATAACCAAACCAATTTTGGCAAATCAGTTGATGTCTTCGCCCCGGGTGTCAATGTCAGAAGCACTGTTGGGACTACATTTGCCACTGCTTCGGGTACGTCTATGGCTGCCGCTTATGTGACCCGCGTAGCAGCAATAATAAAAGGTAAAAAACCTGCTTGGAGACCGCAAGAGATCAAACAATGCATTGTCAACAAATCCGTCAAGCAAACGGCGGTAGATGGACGAGTGATCCGTATTTTTGATGCCCGAACGGCTATTACGGCTTGCCAGTAATGACTTATGTTCGGGAAATTTTTAAAAGTTTCCCTAACATGAATTCTGAGAAACTATCCTATTTTTAAAACGTACTCAAGTCTACAAACAACTCTTACAATTTTAACAGCATAATATGAAAGCAATGAAAAATCTACTTGCCCTACTTTTTGCATGGCTGCTCATGCTGGCTTTTCAAAGTAGTAACAATGTTTTAAAATATACAAATCATTACAAACAAGCGGATTCATTGCGAATAATTGGCAGTACCATATTTTTAGACAATACTTACCTCGATGTTTATAAGAAAAACAGTGACGCCAGAGCTTTGTATCAAAAAGCTTTGGGTTTTACGCAAGCATATTTAGAGGATGCCGATTTGCATTTTATGCGACTACGCATATTATATAACATAGGCGCCACCTATTTTGAGCAAAATAACTACGAAGTCGCCTTGGATAATTATGACGTTATCAATGAAAACTTGTTAAAATACAAATCTGCCTTAGATAGTATCTCTTTATATACCCTTCTGAAGTTTAATAATACGTTGGAAACCGCCCGCACCTATGCCATGATGGGCGAGTTGGAAATGGCAAATCTGTTTTTTGAAGAAGCGGATAATATGGCTTTGAAAAACCCCGATAAAATTCCCGATGTTCGTTGCATCCGATTATATACCGATTTTAGTGACCTTTTAAGACGCAAAGAACGCTTTAGGCAAGCCGAAGAAGTGGCTTTTAGAGGATTGCTTTTGATGAATAAATCCATAGATATTTTAGGCAAAGCCGACCTCTATATGAATCTGGCTAATACTTTGCACGACGCCAAGCGATATGATGAAGCCGAAAAATATTTTTTACAAGCCTTGAATCTGTATGAGGGTAAAAGTTCTTCCAATGTTGTCAGATGTTATAAAAACTTGGGTGAATCTTATCGAAAAAACAATAAATTGGCAGCCGCAGAGAAGATATTGAGTGGACAAATCACGGCACATAATAATAACGCAGCCAACAAAATTTATGATAGGGGCGATATTATAGCGCTCTACATCAATAGGGGAGAAACCCGATACGACGCCAAAAAATACAAAGAAGCGTCTGCCGATTATCAAAAAGCCTTGGAATGGTTGCAATTTAAGCCCAATACTGAGGGGGTCTTCCCACCGATAGATTCTTTCAACGGCAACCGTTTTTATTTGCTGATGGTGCTCAATGATATGGCTTTAATGCATATTAAACTGAAAGAACCGCGTAAAGCATTGAATTTGTACGACAATACGATCACGCAACTCGTCAATATCATTCGCCGCGACTATATCGGTGAGGAGGACAAAATGGGTGTATCCGGAAAAACGCGCAGTATTATTGAAAAAGCCGTTAATGTGTGCATCACTTTATATCAACAATATGGCGACATTAAATTTGTAGAACAGGCATTCAACTTTTCGGAACAAAGCAAAGCCATGACTTTACTCGAAAATGCCAAACTCAAAGAAACCGCCGCTTTATCCAATATTGACAAAGAAAAACTCGCTCAAATAAAATACTACCTCAGCGAAATTGAGAAAAAAATAGCTATTGACTCTGCTAATGCGGATAATATTGCGGAATTGAGACGGCTCAATACGGAAAAAAGAGAGATATGGCAAAATGCTAAAAAAAGTATTGAATTCAACAGCGGGCAGTTAGCCACTTTGCAGCAAGTGCAGGAAAATTTATCCGATAATCAAGCTTTGATTGAATATTTCATTGAAAAACAAGACTCCAACAGGTTACATACTTTTCTGGTACAAAAAAATAAAACGGTGGCTTATACCGTTGTCCGCATTGACAATTCATTTGAACCGTTGATTGATTCGATGGCTACATATTTGTCGCAAAGCCACAACAGGCATGAAAAACAGTATTGCGAAACGGCTTACGCTTTGTATCAATTTCTTATTGAACCCATCAAAAACAACCTGCCCCAACGCGTCATTATTATTCCTGAGTACCCCCTCAGTAAAATCCCTTTTTCGGCACTTATTACACAGCCCAATATCACCAATTATGCAGCAGCACTGACCGCAAATGCCTTTTGGGATAAGGCAATCACATACAATTATTCGGCAAATCTGCACAATTATATGATGCGTTCTGCGCCAGATGCGACCCGATCAAGTGAAAAAGTAGTGACGGTGGCACCTTCTTTTAATGACACCAAAGGCAGTTTATCGGCTACACTTCCCCAACCCATCCAACTGACTGTTATTCGAGAAAAATTTAATGAGCAAGAAGCGAATGCCATAAGCCGCCTCATCAAAACGCATGATTTTCATGATGAAAAAGCAACAAAAGATAATCTGATGAAGGCATGTGAAGACAAAAACAACACAGTAATGCACATTTCCACGCATGGCATTTTGATGAATAATCCCAAACTGAGTTTTATCAGCATGACTCAAAAAACATCGCAATTGGACACCGGTCAATTGATTTTTTTGTCTGATTTATACAACAACGTCTATTTGAAAAATCTCAATCTGGTGTTTTTATCTGCTTGCGAAACAGGCATCAGCAACGACGAAACTTACAAAGGCGAGGGTATGTTGAGCATGGCTTGGGGTTTGGCATCAGCCGGCGTCAAAAGCTTTGTGACCACATTGTGGTCGGTTAATGCGCAGCAAACAAGCATTTTGACGCCGCTTTTTTATAAAGCAATGTCAAATAATGCGACCATGACCAAAGATATGGCATTGATAGAGGCTCAAAAAACCTATTTGACAGCCAATCCGGAAAAAGCCAACCCTTATTATTGGGCAGGTTTCATTTTGGTAGGCAACACGAAAGGATTGGTTTTTGACAAGCCCTCTACCGGTTTTTCAGGCTTAATGATGACGCTTGTCGGTGGTCTTGTGGCACTTTTCGGTTGGTTTTTTTATAAAAGGCGAAAAAAATAGTTCAGTGGCTATTAAGATTGAAGCCGTTTTATCACTACTGATAATATAAACTACTTAATAGAAAAATATTCAGGATAATGACCAACTGGGAAAGAATTATTTCGCTGGCACAATCAGGTGAGCAAAGCTCTTCGGAAGCGATGAGCTTGATTTATAAAGATGCCATTTGCCAAAAAAAAGCGTATCTAATGTTTAAAAATTATCAAGACGCATTGCCCACGACAGCCAAATGGGTGAAATGGGAGGATGTTTTAAAAGATGCTTCGGTTCGCTTCGTTCAAGCAGCGCACAAAGGAACAGCTATAAAAAACGGGGAAGCCTTGTTTGTACAGATTTGCAAGAATTACTGCCGTGAATTATTGCGACAAAAGCCGAACGATCCTATTAATAAACCTGTAAATTCTGAAATGATGGATGGCTTAAAAGACAACGAATTGCCTATCGAAGACGATCATTATAACTGGTGTAAGAGCAAACTGTTGCATTATGTGAGTTTGCTGCCGCCGACCTGCCAAAAGTTGATGCGGGTCATGTATTTCAATCCGGCAGCAGAAGAAAATATGGAGGTCATCGCCAGAGAGTTAGATATAGATCCAAAATCCTTGCTACCGATGGCATGGGCTTGTCGAAAAAAATTGAAAGAATTAATCGGACATAATCTTGACGATTGTCAAGACACACTTTTTAACAAAGGAATTCACTAAAACCCATGATGAACAATGGACAATCAACACCAATTCGACACACAAATAGAGGCTTATTTCAAGGGTTTATTATCGTTTGACGACAAAAAGGCTTTTGAACAATCCTTGAAAACAAACAAAGCCCTTCAAGAAGCTTTCAAACCATATACCTTGTTTGACAAAGCCATTGAAATCGTGGGCGAGCGAGAACTGCAACACATGGCTCAAAGAATAGCAGCAGAAAACCAGCCGTTATCGGTTCCAAACCTTAGTTTTTGGGAGCGTTTAAGTTTGTTTTTTTCTAAAAAATCCGCTTCCGACACCGCTTGGTTTCAACTTCCCCAATGGCGTTTCACTTTTGCAGGGCTTTCAACTGGCATCGCCGTTTGTTTTTTATATGCCAACATTTTTGTGCTATCTTATGACGATATTTCAAGCGAAATGTTAAATAAAGTAGAGTCCGTTGAAACGAAAGGCGACAATCCTGTTACAGCTTTTTCCGATAGTGAAAGACTGTATTATGCAGAAAATGTCAGTAATTTGGAAAAAAGAATGCGTGATACCAATGCAACAGTAAGTATCTCAGCAACTTACTATTTAGCGCATTTATATTTGAAAAATAAAGCTTTTGACAATGCCCTCGCTGCTTTTGATAAAATATTACTTCCGAATAATCTCGCTATGTTGCAGGCTGAAATAAATCCTAATATGTGCACTATCAAAATCAATCGGCTATTGGCTATATTGGGCAAAAACAAAAATAAAGAGGAAATTAACCGCATGATTGACGCTTTATCGAGTCATTCTGACTGTCAAACACAGAAAGC
>JAYTON010000321.1:0-1813 GCA_043747725.1 Saprospiraceae bacterium | reverse complement strand
CACGTTTATCATGATACAATTAATTGCAGGGTTTTATATTGGTAGCCGCACTTTAGGGATACTATTTCAAGGCAGTGGATTTGAGGTATCATATTTAGGAGGTATCTTGATAATTGCGGTGATTACTTGCTTGTTTACAGTTGTCGGCGGTATGGAATCAGTAGTCATAGCAGACAATATCCTTACTATTTTGATGATTTTTTCAATCGTCCTGATGGGTATCTTGATGTATTGCCAACCGGAGATAAAAGGCTTGGCTGGGCTTTGGACATTGGATAGAAGCATGGCTCCCGAAGCTCAAAAAATGCACTTATACCTACCTTCTAATCATCCCAAATTACCGTGGAGCGGGATATTTACAGGGCTAATTATCTTGCAATTCTTTTATTGGACAACTAATCAATACCAAGTTCAGCGTGTTTTAGCCGCCGCTACTGACCGCGATGCGCGATTGGGTACGATTGCCGCTGGTTTTTTAAAATTGGTGATTCCGTTTTTTTCAATTGCCGTCGGCGTAGCAGCCTATTATTTATTTAAAAGCCGCTTTGGAGAGAATGTTGTGAAGCCCGATGATACATTTTTGAAGGTTTTAGAAACTGTTGTGCCGGGCGGTTATGGCTTTACAGGTTTGATATTAGCGGGTTTGACCTGCGCTATTTTCTCTGCTATATATTCGATGATGAATTCAGTGACCACAATGCTTTCATTCGATGTTTACAGAAAATACATCAATCCGACGGCAACTGACCGTCAAACAGTGGGTTTTGGACAGGTTTTCGTTTTTTTTATGTGCGGTTTAGCGGCTGTTTTGTCATTTACAACCTATGACCCGACATCTTCCGACAATTTTTTCCTTAAATTAGCTGACCAAATTTCCTATCTCAAACCCGGTTTAGTCGTCGCTTTTTTTGGTGGCGTTTTTTGGAAAAAGACTCACTCAAAAGCGGCTGTTATCATTTTATGGGGCTTGCCATTAGTGGGTTTTGGTTTGGATTATTTGTATAACTACCATATTACGAATATCCCTTTTATCAGAGAAACATTTGGCGAGAAGCTGAATTTTCTTTACCGTGTTTTCGCCATGACGGTGGTTGGTTCGATTGTTTTAGTTTTATTAAGTCAATATTTCAATGGAAAAGGCGAGCCTGAAAAAGAGCATGATTTGAGCGTTTCGATGAGTGGTGTATGGCGATCTATGGGTTTGTTTTTTCTATTACAATTGCCTGTTCTGCTGCTTGTTTTCTTCAAAATCTTGACCCCTCAGTCAGCATCTATCTTAGGTGCTTTGGCTACGGGTGTTTTATTTTTAAAATACTTGAAAGAAGAAAAAGAACAGCTCCCTTTTTGGCAATCTGATATTTTTTATGCCGGCTTATTGAGTACCATTACAGTTTGGATACTTTACTTTTTTGCTTGAAAACAAAAAAACACCGCCTATACTGAGGGGTGCCTCCAAGTTTTAAAAATTCAATTTACCTTTTTCAAAATAAATTTTTTTGCTTTTTTATCATTCATCCAAGTAAATTGTAAATTGATTTTACAATTTACTTGGATGAATGTATATTTGAGCTATGATTGACCGCTTAATTACCCAAAGAGTTCTGAGAGATTTGAACTGGTCTCCCATTGTTGGCTTGATTGGTTCTCGACAAGTGGGTAAGACTACACTTGCTCGATATTTGCAAACGCAAATACAAAAACCCAGTATCTACCTCGATTTAGAATTGAGAGAAGATTGGTTTAAATTAGAAGATGCTCAATCCTATCTTATGGGACATGAAGATAAATGCGTGGTCATAGATGAAATCCAAAC
>JAYTON010000320.1:0-11849 GCA_043747725.1 Saprospiraceae bacterium | reverse complement strand
TACTTTTTATTTCAACCTTGAATTTACGAATTGGATGAATAACAATATAGGCAAAACTTTGGGTGATGCAGTTGAGGAATGGAAAAGATTGGATGCCCTATCAAAAGATGAAAACTTTGAAGGTACTGTCATTCCACATGAAGTATATAAGCAATATATGTGCGATTTTTTCAAGGATAATCCCAATAAAACGGTCAAAGTGGCGCGTAAATATTGGAAAGTGAAACGCACCATGCCCGGCGATTTTAAATATTCAAAAGCTGATTTATTATTTGATGTGAAATAATTTTCAAGCCTTTTTTCTTTTAAAATAAATATAAAACGGAACACCTAATCCCAATACTACCAAGCCTGCTAAAGCCTGCTCCGAAGAGTTGTCTGCGAATAATGTTTTCAATAAAAACCACGTTGCAATGGTGCAAAATATCATGGGGATGATAGGATATAGCCATGTCTTGACAGGTCTTTCTGCATCGGGTCTGCGGATTCTAAAAATGAAAATAGTCAATGCGGACAATAGGAAAAATAAACCATCTGTGAAGGTAATATACGTCAATAATTGCCCAAAATCCTTGTAAAATAGTAAAACCAATGCCCAAATCGATTGCACGACTATCGCTACAATGGGCGTTCGGAAAGTAGGATGTATATATGCCATTTGAGAAAAGAAATTACCATCTTTTGCCATTTGAAAATACACCCGTGGCAGCGACATGGCGTAAATGACCAACGTTCCAAACGTAGAAGCCATAATGAGCACGGCAATCCACTTGCCCCCCTCAGTAAAAACGCTGCTCATGGCATCAGCAGCCACTGCGGTGGAGTTAGAAAGTTGATTAATCGGCAGCAAACGCACGTAAGCGAAATTGATGGTCACGTACAAAAGCGTGACGATGGAAGCACCAATCATCATGGCTAAAGGGATATTGCGGCGTGGATTTTTCGCTTCTCCAGATAAAAAAGACACATGATGCCAACCACCATAAGACCATAAAACGCCAATAAAAGCAGCTGCAAAAGCTGACCATATATCGGTTGGTAAAGCAGGTGAAACAGGCATGGCTACCCCCTCAGTATTGACCGTATGTTGAGTGAAAAATAGCCCAACAAGGACGATTAATGCAATCCCTATGATTTTTAAAGAGGTGAAAATGGAGGAAAATATCTCACTGATTTTCACCCCGAATATATTAATGACTGTAACAAATATGATGATAGACATGGCTGTAAAGCGTTCATTAACAGGTGTTAATACATTCAAATAACCTGCGAATGTCAACGCTAATCCTGCTATTGAACCTGTATTGATGATGAAAATATTGCTCCAACCGTAGAGAAAAGCGACGGGTTCGCCATACGCCTCGCGGAGGTAATGATATATGCCGCCTGTACGGGGGAATAAGCCGCCGAGTTCAGCAAAAGTCAACGCACCGCAGAGTGTATAAACGCCGCCCAGTGTCCAGACGATTAAAATCAAATTCGCATCGGGCAATGATTTGGCGACCAAACCGGGCGTTCTGAAAATGCCTGAGCCGATGCTCGCTCCAACGCCTATCATGACTAAGCCAAATAGAGTGAGGTTTTGTTTTAAATTATCGGACATGAGGTAGTTATTGGTTATTGACGGTGTAAATGGATAAGCCAAATGTAAATAATATTGAATTAAAAGCAGCATATTAATTTGGCACTCCTCCTGCCACGCTCTGCTCGCAGTGACTTTTTGATATTTTTTTGGCAATAAAATCTTAACTTTGCAATAGTTTTAAATGAAAAACGTCTAATTCTTCTTTAAAAGAAAATATTTTTTGATAAACAATAAATTATGCGGAACTGGAGTTCCGCGATACAATTAATATGCAAGCAATAGAAATAAGATTGACGGATAAATTAGAACATCTGCCCGATACTGCGCGAGTGTGGATTTATCAAAGTACCCGCCCATTTACTGAAACTGAAATCACGGTAATTAGAAGCCAAATCAATGGTTTTGTAGGAGAATGGACAGCGCACAGCCATCAATTGGCAGCGGCAGGAGATGTACTTTTTGAACGGTTTATTGTTTTAGCAGTGGATGAAAATCAAGCGGGCGCAAGTGGTTGTTCGATTGATAAATCTGTGAATTTTATAAAAGGTATTGAGAATCAATATGTTACGCAGCTTTTTGAGCGCATGAATTTTGCCTTTTTAGAAGATGGAGATGTGAGCGTTGTATCGTCTGCGGAGTTTTCAAGGCTTTATACTGAGGGGGTACTTTCGGAAAATACTCTTGTTTTTGACAATCTTGTTCAAAGTATTGGCACTATGAAATCGCAATGGATTAAGCCTGTGAAATCCAGTTGGCACAAACGTTTTGTTTAAAGCGAGAACGTAGTGCGGAACTCCAGTTTCGCATTCAACATCATTTTACTTCTTTTCGTAAAGTATCACCTCCACCTGCCACCCCCTCAGTATTTTGAAGGGTTTCCAATTTTGAGTCAGCTCATTCAGCTCCTTTTTATTAAAATCATTCATCACATTGGAATAAAAAATGTACTTATTTTTATTGAAATCGACGGAGGAAAAGGAGGTTTGATTTGAATTAGGTTCTTTTAAATCTATAAATTTAAAAGAAGCTAAATTGGGGTAGGCTGTTCCGATGTCTTCATATTTAAAGTGCTGATTATCAATATATTGTATCATCTCGTTTCTCAAATGATAGTAAGGTAATTGTGCTAAAGTCGTATCCCAACTGGTGGCAATGGGTTGTGGATAGACCCAAAAATGACCTGATAATAAGCCGATGAATACAAACGCGTAAAGCCCATTTTGCAGCTTCCCATTTTTCAAATCTGAAATAATTTTTAAGCATAAAAGGTTTATAATCAAATAAATAGGCAATAAATAACGATGTTGCAACAAGCCTTTGTAAATAATCAAAGTAGGGGTGAGGACGATGAGAGCAATGAGGAGTAAAATAAAGAGCGTGCGGGTATTTCTAAAAGCATTATCCGTTTTCATTTTATACAAACCATACAATATGATAGGGATTAAAAATAAATGACCTGCATCCACTAATCGCCAAATATAAACAATAATATTTTTTATAAAACCTTGAAAACCAACAATTTGAAACGCCTCTGCCCATTCTGAACCTGCATGATAACCTATCCAACCTTTTTCCAAATAATGATAAATTAAAAAACTTAAAGCGCAGAAACCGCCTAATAAATAGGGTAAAATGGTTTTAGAAAGGAGTTTGAATATGCTTGAAGTGGTTAAAACATTGGATGATTTATAAATTTTTAATAGTTGAAAGGTTTTAATTAATTGATAAATGAAAAAAATTGCGGCTGTCATCATACCACGCATACTTATCATAGACAAACCTAATATGGCAATGACTAACCCTTTTTTATTATCGCTCAATAAAGCATTAGAAGCCAGTAGAAAAAAGAACACTAAAACCACATCAGGCGACATCATGACTGACTGACCTGCCATGATGGGATTGATTTTTAATATTAAAATAAAAAGTATGGCTTGCCATTCACCGAGGGTTTTTTCACCTAATTTTAGTGCTTGCCATGTGATGCCCACTAAAAAAGGTAGCATAGATAAGTGGCTGATAATCAACGTTTTACCAAAAATTTGCCACATAAAAGCTAAGTAGATACCGAAAAATGGTGGATGCCCACTATCTATATTATCGGGCAACAAGAGAGATGAGAAATGCGTTTCATAGAAAAAATGAGCGTGTTTGGAGCCTAATTGTATGGTATCCCAAAAGAAAAAATGAGTGCGGACTTTCCACGTGAGCCAAATATCATAAACCCAAAATGGTATGCAAAAAATGACCCCCCTCAGTATTTTGTTTAAAACAAAAGCCTGAGCCAGCGGATACATAAAACGCGCGAAGTAGGAACGGAATAAATTTTGCAACATATAGTAGTTATAAATAGCAAGGACGAATAAATTGCCGCGACAATATACAAAAATCGTATATTTGCTACGCAGTAAAACTCAAGCGATAGAAAACTATCATAGAAACCCATAATCTCGACGTGTTAAGAAATCTCGTTATCATACCCACATACAATGAAAAAGAGAATGTCATCAAAATTATTGATGCAGTATTTTCTCTTGAAATGCCCTTTCATGTCTTGATTGTGGATGATGGCTCACCCGATGGAACTGCACAACTTGTTAAAAATAAGCAAATTACACATTCTGATAAACTACATTTGATAGAACGTACAGGTAAGCTCGGTTTAGGTACAGCTTATATTGCCGGGTTTAGATGGGGTATTGAACGCGGCTATGATTATATTTGTGAGATGGATGCCGATTTCAGCCATAAACCGACGGATTTGGCGCGCCTCGTGCAAGCTTGTACTGAGGGAGGCTCTTACGAGAAAAGGGCTGCGGATATGAGCGTGGGTAGTCGGTATGTTCATGGTGGCGATGTGAAAAACTGGTCTTGGGATAGAATTTTATTGTCCTATTGTGCGTCCTGGTATGTTCGGTTGATTACTTGGATGCCTGTAAAAGATCCGACTGCGGGTTTTGTTTGTTATTCAAGGCAAGTTTTGGAAACGATTGATTTAGATAAAATTAGGTTTATTGGCTATGCGTTTCAAATTGAAATGAAATTTGCAGCATTTTCATTGGGTTTTAAAATAAAAGAAATACCAATTACTTTTGCAGATAGAGTAGAGGGCGTTTCAAAAATGAATACGAGTATCGTCAGCGAAGCCTTGAAAGGTGTTTTTCAAATGCGTTGGGCGAGTTTGTTTAATAGTTATCGACGTAAAAATGCTACCACATTTTTAGTGAATAGTGAAAAATAGATACTGAAAAGTACGCCTCAGTATTTTCACTTTTCACTTTTCGTTTTTCACTAAAAAAAATCTTACCACTTTTTACCACGACATATATTTTTGATATGGATTAAAAGGGATAGTTGTTGAAAAACTATCCCTTTTTGCGTTTTTAATGCCATTATTCTAAATTATCTTCTGATTTTAATAGAATTACGCCTGTAAGCACACTCTGTTTGCAGTGATAATTATGCCACGTCCCTCACAGTGACAATTCGTATTTTCAAGATTGTAAAAAAATACCATTTTTTTACTAGCAACTTCCTACATTTTAGTTAAAATTTTGATAAAAAAATACCTGTTTTTAAGTATTTTAATCACATTGTTAAAATGTGGATAACTTTTTGTAAAAATAAAGTGGGAAAAAGTGGTAAGTTGTGGTAAAAGTTTTTACTTTTGAACCATGAAATAGATGGAGCGCGTCGTGAACATCTTTTTTAGAGGAGAAAATACACTTCTCACATTATGAAACATATAATTTAATTTTTAATTTAATTGCGACGCGCTCCGCCACTTTTCTACAAACTTGAAATTAAAATGCCACAACTGCTCGGAGAATTTGATTGTACGATGGATGCGAAAGGTCGTGTTCGTTTGCCGTCGGGCTTGCTGAAGCAGCTTGGTGAAGAAGGGCATTCTTTTGTACTGAATAAAGGTTTTGAAAAGTATTTGACTCTATATCCTCAATCAGTTTGGGATAAAACGGTGAAAGAATTTGAAAATTTGAATCAATACGATAATGATACCCGCAGCTTTCTCCGCCGCTTCAATAATGGTGCTACGCCCATAGAAGTGGATGAACAAGGGCGCATTTTGATTCCAAAACGTTTGGCAGAATATGCAGGTATTGAAAAAGATGTCATTTTAAATGCTTTCGGCGACAAAATAGAAGTATGGGATATTGCTGAATATGAACGCATGATGAACGACGACACAACGAATATGGCTGACCTCGCACAACGTGTGTTAGGTGGAGGTCAGTAAAAGAAATTTGAGGTCAATTGGTTTGACCGAGGACGTTTTGGGTATCCGGGACGAATATTCTATACCAAAATCACACACACCACACACATTGAAACAACTGTAATCTTACAATTTAGGAAAGAAGGCGTTTAAAAGCGCCTTCTTTTCCAAACTTCAAACTATATATGCTCTGAGTTTTGTCGTCTCCATTTTTTTTAAATGGTCATTATAAAACTCAGAGCAAAACAAACACTTTTTTCTCCTCCGTATTTCGGATATTTGCTTCTCAATTAAATGCCGATTCCGGCAACCGAAATCTGAGCATGTCCAATTCAAATTATCATACAACCGTTTTACTCGATGAAGCAGTAACTGCTTTGGCTATTCGTCCTACCGGCATTTATGTCGATGCCACGTTTGGTGGCGGCGGTCATAGTCGTTTGATACTTGAAAAATTGGGCGACACGGGTCGATTAATTGCATTCGATCAAGACTTAGATGTGCAACAGAACTTGATTACCGATTCGCATTTTGTTTTTTACAACCATAATTTTAGAGAATTGAAACGGATGCTGCGCTTTGGCGGTATCAAAAAAACCGATGGCATTTTAGCCGATTTGGGGGTATCGTCGCATCAATTTGATGAAGCGGATAGAGGCTTTTCCTATCGTTTTGATGCACCTTTGGATATGCGGATGAATCAAGCAGCGGGTAAAACAGCAGCGGATATTTTGAATTCGTATGATGCCATTCAGTTACAACGCGTTTTCAGTGAATATGGAGAGGTTCGCAACGCCCGCACCCTCGCACAAGCACTTGTGTTGTCGCGTGAAGGTCGGCGGTTTAAGGATATCAGTGATTTTATGGCAATTTTGACCCCCCTCAGTATGGGCGACAAAATGCGCTATTTATCACAAGTTTTTCAAGCATTGCGCATAGAAGTGAACGATGAAATGGGTGCTTTGAAGGATTTTTTAGAACAATCGCTTGAAATGCTCGCACCGGGCGGACGTTTGGCAGTCATTACTTTTCATTCTTTGGAGGATAGATTGGTGAAAAATTTCATGAAATCAGGTACATTTGATGGCGAATTGCAGACGGATTTTTATGGCAATATTAATCGCCCTTTCAAAGTGATTTCTAAAAAACCGATAGAACCTTCGGCAGCAGAAGTGAAAGCGAATCCGAGATCAAGAAGTGGTAAATTACGCATTGCAGAAAAAATATAGTCAACAAATAACAGCTATCGAATAATTATTAACCTAACAATCAATAACAAACAATGGCTCGACCATTAAAAGATTACGTACACATTGGCTCTATCCTTTCCGATTGGATTTTCGGAAACCTGCCTTTCGTATTTTTTCTATTTTTTTTAGGATTAATATATATTGCTAACGCCAATTTTGCGGATAAACAAGTTCGTAAAATTCAGACCCTTGAAAAAGAAATCAAGGACTTAAAATGGCGATACAATGCTGCTAAGGCTGAGCTCATGTTCGACACCAAGCAATCGGAAGTAGAAAGAATCGTCACGCCGTTCGGATTGCGTGCATCGAATCAAAGAACAAAAAGAATCATCGTCGAAAAATAATTTATCATTCATAATTTATCATTCATCATTAAATAAAGGTGGCATTAGTCAATTTTAAAAATGAAGTTTTAATAAGGGTCTATGTTGTGACCTTTTTTGTAATAGCAATAGCGGTTGTTATTATGATGAAAGCCATGCGGTTGGTGTATTCAGAGGGTGATTATTGGCGCAAAGAATCGATTAAAAAGAATATAATGATGCGCGATATGCCTGGCGAGCGCGGCAATATCCTTTCAGAAGATGGCTCGCTGATGGCAACTTCTATTCCTTTTTTCGATATATATTGGGATGCTACTATTGCGAAAAGAGAATTGAAAAGTGATGAAATTAAAAAAGAATTGGATTCACTTTCGATGTATTTAGCCTATTACCTACCCCCTCAGTCAACGCCTGAAATTTGGAATCAATTTCTATGGCAAGAGATGAACAACAATTCAAAATATTCGCTAATTGCAAAAGGGCTGACTTATGATCAAATGTTGATGATAAAGTCTTTTCCTGTTTTCAGAAATGGGCGATATAAAAGCGGGTTGATTGTCAATCGAAATAATAAACGCGCGCATCCTTTCAAAATGCTGGCACTCCGTACTCTGGGCTATGTGCGAGATGGCGATTTACCTGCTGATAAAGATATTAGCATCGGTTTGGAGGGACGTTTTGATAATATACTGAGTGGGGGCTCTCAAAAGGTATTGATGCAGAAGGTTAGTAGTAGCGGCGAAATGTGGATGCCCGTCAATGACCTTTCGGATATTGACCCTCGAAATGGGGATGATATTGTCACCACAATTGATATAAATATTCAGGATATTACTCAAAATGCCCTCATACGCACCCTCAACACGCACCAAGCGGAACACGGCACGGCTATCGTAATGGAAGTGAAAACGGGTAAAATCAAGGCGATTGCGAATGTCGGCATGACAAAAGATGGTTATTGGGAAGATTACAACTACGGCATAGGTTTAGCCATTGAGCCCGGTTCTACCTTCAAATTGGCATCTATGATGTCGCTTTTGGAAGATGGGCTGGTCAAATTATCGGATACAGTAGATATTCAAAATGGGCATCGAGAGTATTTTGATGCCGTGATGGAAGACCATGAGCGAACCAATAAAACACGCGTCACCGTTAAAGAAGTGTTCTCTGCCTCTTCAAATGTAGGCGTTTCGACCCTTGTTTTTGATAATTATCAAACAAAACCAGCGGCTTATATCAAGCATTTAAAAGATTTTATGCTCACTGTTCCGACGGGTATAGAAATCGATGGCGAAGCAGCACCTTATATAAAAGACCCTAACAATCCTGCGGACAGTTGGAGTGGTATCACGCTCCCATGGATGAGTATTGGTTACGAATTGAAGGTGACACCTTTGCAATTGCTCAATTTTTATAATGCAGTGGCGAATAATGGCATGATGATGAAGCCATATTTAGTCAACTCGGTTCAAAGATTTGGTGAGGTCAAACGGATATTCAAACCCACTATTGCTAAAAAAAATATAGCCACCAAAGCTACCCTCGATCAAGCGCGGGAGTTGTTAGAGTCCGTTGTAGAAATGCCCGGTGGCACGGCGTATCATTGGCGCACCCCTCAGTATCGCTTTGCAGGGAAGACGGGAACGGCTCAGTTGAACTATGGAAAAAATAAAAGTAAAACCCATACAGGCGGTTATCAAGGTTCTTTTGTCGGCTATTTTCCTGCTGAAAACCCTGTTTACTCGTGTATTGTCATCATTTCTAAGCCTAAAACGGGTTTTTACGGTGGTATAGTAGCGGCTCCCGTTTTTCGTGAAATCGCGGATAAACTCATGGCGAGCAATATTGCCCTCAGTGAACCGATTAATATGCGGGGTAAACCTGTTGCTTCTGCAAAAACATTGCCCGATGATGTGGGTTATAAAGATGATTTGGTGAAAGCTTTGACGGCTTTTAAAATGAAATATGAAATAGCCGCACGCGATGAAGATTGGACTTTTATCAAAGCAAAAGGCGATACAGTTAATATTATGCCGCGCAATATGATGACTAAAAAAGCCGTCCCCTCAGTGGTAGGCATGGGCTTGAAAGATGCTTTGTATGTTTTGGAAAATAGAGGTTTGCGGGTGCTTTTTAGCGGCTATGGTAAAGTCGTTTCGCAATCAATTGGCTCAGGAACGCCAGTAACAGGGCAGACGATTTCGTTGAAATTAGAATAATTACCACCGTCAATGATACCAATTGCACCAGAGGTGCAAAATATCGGTAGCAATTAAAATATTGATTGTCAATTATTTAAATATCAAAATTTTGAAAAATTTAACCGATATACTGAGGGGTATGACCCTCCTTCAATCGCAAGGCGATTTGAATAAAAATATTTTAAAAATCGTTTTTGACAGTAGAAAAGTAGAAAAAGATAGCCTGTTTGTAGCTGTTCGCGGCACGCAAGTAGATGGTCATAATTTTATAGAAAAAGCGGAAGCGAGTGGGGCAATTGCAATAGTTTGCGAAACACTGCCGAGTATTTTGAATCCCAATATTGCCTACTTAGTTGTCGCTGATGCTGCCCAATCGTTGGGTCAATTAGCCGCTAATTTTTACGATAATCCTTCTCAAAAACTTAAACTTATAGGCGTTACGGGTACGAATGGTAAAACCACGATTGCTACGCTTTTGTACGACCTTTTTACTCAATTAGGCTATAAATGCGGCTTAATTTCGACGGTGGAATATCGCATCAATGGTAAAATAATTCCTTCAACCCATACCACGCCCGACCAAATTGCCCTTCAAAGCCTCATCAACGACATGATTACTGAGGGGTGCGATTATGCATTTATGGAAGTGAGTAGCCATGCCGTTGAGCAACATCGGATTGCAGGACTACATTTTGTAGGTGGTATTTTTTCCAACCTCACGCATGACCACTTGGATTATCATAAAACTTTTGATAATTATTTGAAAGCCAAGAAGACATTTTTTGATGAATTGCCTAAAAATGCCTTCGCTTTGACCAATGCCGATGATAAAAACGGTAAGGTCATGCTTCAAAATACAAAAGCTGATAAACACAGTTATGCGCTGAGGCGAATAGCTGATTTCAAAGTAAAAATCCTTGAAAATGGTTTATTGGGCTTGCATCTCGACCTCGATGGACATGAATTTCATGCGCGGATGATAGGCGAATTCAATGCTTATAATCTCTTAGCAGTGTATTCGACGGCTGTGTTATTGGGTGTGGATAAAATGGAAACACTGCGTATTTTGAGTAATTTGAAAGGAGCTGAAGGGCGTTTTGAATATATCCATGATACTAAACGCGATATTGTTGCCATTGTGGATTATGCCCACACGCCCGATGCGTTGGAAAATGTCTTAGAAACGATACAAATTTTAAGAAAAAAAGGTCAGCGCATCATCACCCTCACAGGGGCAGGCGGCGATAGAGACCCAGCCAAACGCAAATTTATGGGTAAAATAGGCGCAACCCTCAGTGATTTACTCATTATCACCTCCGATAATCCGCGCACCGAAGACCCTCTCAGTATCATCGAGCATATCAAGGCTGACCTCACACCCGAACTCATGAAAAAAGTCGTCGAAATACCCGACCGCCGTCAAGCCATAAAATCAGCCGTACAAATGGCTCAAAAAGGCGATATTATTTTATTGGCTGGCAAAGGGCATGAAAAATATCAAGACATTAATGGCGTCAAGCATCCGTTTGATGATAAGGTGGAAGTGCAGAAAGCATTTGAATAAAAAAATAGCTTCTTGGATTTATCAAGAAGCTATTTTTTTATTCAAATTAAAATAAGGAAACTAATATAAATTGGAGGCTTTAAATTAATACAAAACATTGATAATCAATAATATAATGCTTGTTTTTGGGTAGTTTTGTGAATTTTTTTTACGAACAACCTGTACTGGTAAGGACTATGAACGAGCAATACGGGCGGTTTTATCTGTTATTAGTTATTAGCTTTGACGAATCTGAACCAAAAGTTTTTGAATTACCTTTATCAGTACTTAAAACTTTTACATTATTCTTGAAAATAGAATTATTCACTTTCAAATCTACATCATTCCCTATATCAAATACTTGATAACTGTTTTCAAATGTACTACCACTTACTTCGATTTTACTTTTTGGTTTTATTAGCATTTCTTTAACAATTCTTTCCTCTTTCTTTTTAGGTTTAGATACTGGTATTTTTTTTACCTCAACTGGCTGGATTATATTTATATTATTTCTAAAATTTTGAATATTTGTTTGCTGATTATTATAGCCATTTTGGGTATTTGCTATTTTCGGCTCTTCCTTTTTCGGTTCATTTTTTGTCGAAGTACAATAATTTCAATAGTTTGATAAAAAATTAAGCGGCAATACAGCCGAAAGTAAATAGTTCTTTGACTTTATCATTATAGATTGAGAAAATGGGGTTATTTATTTG
>JAYTON010000319.1:0-10344 GCA_043747725.1 Saprospiraceae bacterium | reverse complement strand
TTTTTCTGCGAGAAAATACTTTGAATTATCCGCTTGATACGTCTGCTGCAACTGGCTGATGATGGTATCACATTTTTCAATGGTTTCAAAAGCAGCTTGCATATCATTTTTATCAAATAAAGCCTTAGCTTTTGCTGAAAAGGCGGTAAGCAATTCTGGAAAAACAATATCCGAAAGAAGAGGATTTTTTAAAATATTGTCCTCCTTCAAGCCTCCGACGCCCACATTGATGGCATTTTGATAGGCTCTTAAAGCGGCAGCTGTATTATTTTGTTTCAATAAAATATCGCCTATCGCTGTATGACATTCAACCACAAAAGGGTGTTTTGCATCGCCGAACATTTGCAGAGCGGCGTCATAATGTTTTAGAGCTGCTGTATAATTTTTCATGCCCCCCTCAGTTGCCACATTTCTCGCAATGACATTACCTGCTTCAAATACGGCATTGGCTGCATTTATCAATACAATTGAGTCTTTTGTGATGCTGAATACTTCTAAATACGCTTGGCGCGCTTGTTCCAGATAAGTGAGCGAAAGAGCAGATTCATTGAGTTCACGATAAGTCGTGCCGATATTACTCAAGCAAATAGCGGCTTCTCTTTTGAAAGGCAACGCCCCATTTCTTTTGATGCCTTCTTTAAAAATAGTGAGTGCTTGAGTGTAATTATCAACGGCTTTGGGGTAATTATTGAGAGAATAATAAGCACTACCCAGCGTGATAAAACTTTCACCTATATTGAAGGTGTCCTTCACCGCCACCGCTAATTGGTGCACTTTATTAGCAATATTAATGGCTTCCGAGTAATCACCAGAAAGGCGTGTGGAAAGGGCTAATTCGTAATAAGACCGTATTAATGACGCCGTGTCTATTTTGGCAGCCGCCATTTTTATTTCAATAGCTTTAGTGGCGTAGGCTTTCGCTTGTTCGTAGCGGTTGCGGCGACGTAAAATTATAGCCGTGTTGTGATAGCTTTGAGTCAATTTAGGACTATTGGGCGGTAGGCTTTTTATCCGAATGCGCAGTGCTTTTTCATTGAAATCTAATGCTTTATTGCTGTTTAATTCATAATCAAGGTGTATTTTACCTGTACTAAAGTAAAGGTTCGCTAATAAAGTATCCTGTGCGTCCAACTGTTTTTCAGCCCGTGATAGCAGACTTTCAAGCTGCGGCAAGGCTTTCAAAGGCTCTGATTTCAACGAGGGTAGTAATGTTTGATATTGTGTGTTGATTTCATTCCTATCATCTTTGAAGAAATGAAGAAAGATAAGGCATATTAAAAGCCCTAAAACAGGATATTTTTTGAATGTAGTCATTGTTGTAGCGCGATTTGTAGTGCGGAACTCCAGTTCCGCTTTTTAAATGAAAATGTGGAACTGGATTTCCGCGTTATATTGAAATTGCGAAATCTGAGTCTCTCACTACAAAACAGAACTGGAGTTCCGCTTTACGATGCGGTGTAAAAATAAAAAACCGTTTGATACTGACGGGGTAACAAACGGTTTTTTATTTAAATCCTATTTAGTAAGGCTTCACCTTTAGATGATATATTTTGCCCTTTCGAGGCTTTCAACTCTAATCTCAATGCGTTTTGATTATTTTTTTAATCAAAACATCATTTCCTGCTTGGATATGGATGAAATATATGCCTTCGCTGCCTTTTATACTGAGGGGGTGCTGATTATTGCCAGATATGCCGATGAGTTGTTGTTGTGAAATCAATGCGCCTGTTATATTGAAAATATTGATTTCGACCAAAGTAGCTTTTAACAAAAAAAAGTTGAGAGTTACGACATCGCTGAATGGGTTGGGAAATGCCTCGAATGTGCGGATATTTTCCAATTCGGTCACATCAGTAATATCATCGCATGGGGCATTCGCACCTGTCAAGATAGTAGAGGCTTTTACTCCATTGAGAAGACCTGCGCGGCGACATTTATTGACTAAAAAACTCTTGAAAGTGGTGCTTTTTAAGATGCTACATTTCACGCGCAACCAATCGCTGCCTGCCAAGTTGGAGGCTAAAAGGGCAGCAACCGCTGTTGTTTGAGGGGCAACAAACGAAGTGCCTGTATTAAATGCGTAACAATTCGCAGCGCAAACGCCTGTCCGAATCCAAGTACTGACTAAGCCTTTGCCAGGTGCAAAAATGTCCACATTTTTCTTTGCAAAATTAGAGAAAGAGGTGACGCTATCCGTACATGCGGTTGCACCTGTGACGATGATATTTTCATTTTGAAAAACGGCGGGACCATACCAATTGGCTGGTAGATCAATGTCTTTACCATTATTACCGGCTGCGAGAGATACCAAAACGCCTGCTTTTCGAGCAGTATAAATGGCGGAAGTCAAGGGCTGCATGGTATCCAAGAGCGCAGCACTGCTAATAAAGCTGCAATTCACAATTTCCACCTTTTGTTTAATGGCATAATCAAGGGCACGGATGAAGTTATATTCAAAACCTTTGTTCTTGCCGTCCAAAACTTTTAAGACAAAAAATTTGATATTATTGGCACTGTTGCGCTTCAAAATACGGCTGATAACTCCTGCTACGAACGTGCCATGACCTGTAGAATCCTTCGGAACGCCTGTATTATTGACAAAATCGTAGCCAATTAAATCGTCAATATAGCCGTTACCGTCGCTGTCTTTATCGTCCAAAATATCTTGCCCAACGCAGACGTAAGGTTTTAGAGAATCATGTGCAACAATAATTGTGGTTTCTCTTCTATCACAATCAATACCTGAATCCAAAATAGCGATTTTTACTGCTCGTCTTCCTGGTTTGCAGGTGACGATAGAGTCCGTTGCGGCGGCTGTACAGCTTGTTCCGAAGAGAGGAGGAGCTTGTGTGAATGATTCGCGCACGGTATCGGTTTGAGGAATAACATAGACATCATTATTGGAAACACCCTCCGATTGCCCCGTTCCGCAGACCACACCGACCGCATCCGAAGGCGTGTTGACAAGACCCGCAACCGTTCCGCCGCCCAGCTTAGGCAAAGTCAGCGTTAACGGAAAAACCAAACTGCAACGCCATAACAGGGCGCGTGAAGGAAACGTAGAATCCAACTGCGTCGCATTCAGCGCGGTTTTGATGAGTGCAATGTCGGCAAATGTGGCTGTCGGCTGAAAAATAATGACTAAATCAAACTTGGTTTGGGCTTTGAGGCCGCTGCCTGTGCAACACATCAGTAGAGTTATAACAACAGAAGTCAGGAGTTTTTTCATAAGATCAAGGTTTTTTAAATAGAATCCGAAGTTATAAAAGATGTGACAATTTTAAGCCTTTTATTTTTATCAGAACTTCCTTTCGGGCAATCTATTTTTTTTAAAACAGGCTCTTTTACATCTTTAAAAATGAGACTTGGCAAGCTGCCACCATCAGTTATTTTAATATTATTAAGTTTCAATTGTTTCACATCATCGAAAACAAACGCCGGACGATAGTCTTTTGCTTTCAAACGCACAGTCACGTTTTTCATAACCCCCCCCTCAGTATGGCGCATGTAAATTGCCCATGCGGGCAACTCTCCAAACATCGAAAATTCAGGATATTCACGCGCTTGCTCTTTTATTTTAGAGAGGCTATCCACTGATGCATAAGCTGTATCTCGTATGCCGCCGCCGCCGTAAGTAATGTGAACATCCTTCAAATATATGTTTTTAATGGGATAATTGGGCAATCCAACAATGGAAGAAGGTAATAAATTGTAGGCAATTGTGTCCAAAGGTCCTTCTAATTCGTAACCTTTGTCGGGTTTGGTATTCGGAATATCGGCTTCTACATGGCTAATGCGGATATTTTCAACACGTCCAATCGGGCGATTCGGGATGCGTTGACCGAGTTTGATAAAGATAGCATTACCTGTATTCTTAGCCTTAATATCGCTAATATCTATGTCTTCCATCACGCCGCCATCTACACATTCAAGCGCAACAGCGGAGCGATAAGTGTCATAAATAGTCAAATGATGCGCTTTGATTTTCCTAAAACCGCCATACGAAGATGTTCCTAATTTCAACGCACTAGCACTTGAGCGAAGCGTACAACGCTCAATGAGGATATTCTGGCAACCGCTTTTTGAATCGAATGATTTTAAGCAAATAGCATCATCCGCAGCATTGATAAAGCAATCTCGAATGACCACATTTTTTGAATCTACAAGGTCAATGCCGTCATTATTCCAATAAGCGGTGCTTTCGACGCGTATTTTTTCAATTATCAAATCCAAACAATTACCATATGTCTGCACCCACGACGTCGAGTTTTTAAGGGTGATGCCTTTGATGCTAATATTTTTACAATCTTGAAGCAGTATTAATTGCGGGCGGAATCGCTCGTTGGGTCTGTTCTTCTCTCGCAGCTTTTCATCCCAAATCTGTGCGCCAGGGAACGCGCCTGCTCGCCAGAGTTGGATAACATCTTTCGCCAAAGCCCTACCTTGCCCGTCAATAATACCTTTGCCTGTGATGGCGATATGTGATTGAGCATTTGCTATAATCAAGGCATACCAACCATAAGGATTCTCGTTTTTATAATCCCGATGTTTGGTTGAACCCAATAAAATACTCCCCTCAGTAATATGCAGTTCTACGCCTGTTTTGAGGTAAATAGATCCCGTCAAAAACGTACCTTTGGGTACGATGACTCGCCCACCACCTTGCTCCGTGCAAGCGTCAATTGTCTTCTGGATGGACTGGGTATTGAGTGTTATGCCATCAGCAACGGCACCATAATCCATGATATTAAATGCCCGTTTAGAAGGAAGGAATGCGTTGAAAAAAAGAAATATTATCAAGAAAGGCATGGTGTTTTTCATTCATCAAGATTAATCTTTTTCAGAAATGTTGGTAGTATCGATGGGCAGTTGTGTTAAAAGTACAGCTTTTATGCGAGGAATAATAGGAATTAACCGAGCATAGTAGCTTTGGTAGGCAGAAAGTACAATCACTGGAATAGGATATTTATTAAAATTTTGGTGTTAGAAAAATTGCCGTGGAAAGCCCATCTTCTAAAAAATCAAAAGATGTGTTGCTGGCAAGCGCAGACCTTTGAAAACAGGCGTACCAAATTGCATATCGGGCCGAATTGTCAAAATGTCTTGAATTTTCATTGCTTTATTTTTATTCAAAAATAATCCTTTTGTATGAATCAATCTGTTTTTATATCAAAATCTATAAAAGGGCAATCAGTAATATGACTCATTGCCCATTACCTAATTTATCTCAATATCTCATTAAAATTCAAAGCGACGTAGTAAATGCCGCCGATTTGAGCCAATCCGTAGCCTTGCGAATAGTATTTATTCAGCAAGTTGGAAGCACCGATTTTGACGATAGAACGTATTTTAGGAACTTTGATGGAAACCGCCGCGTCAAGAGAAGTCCATGAAGGTAATAAAATATCGCCTTGAGTATTCCCTTGTTCTACCCACATTTCACTTGTCCAACGATAAGTCACATTAAAGCCGATTTTTTTGGTCAGTTTTGGATTGCTGAACGAAATATTGTAGCGATTTTCAGGCGAAATAAAGAAGTTACGACCCACTTTAGAGACTGCCAAATCACTCATTTTGCGTTTCACAATCTCTTGACCGAAATCATCTTTCCGAATTGCGCCCGCATTGTCTTTCAAAGTAATTTTACCGACTTGATTGGCAAAATTGAATCCGAGGTTATAACCTTTTTCAAAAGCATATTCAGCTCCAATACCAAATCCAGTGACATATATTTGATTGAAATTATTGAAATTGACTTGATAAGTCGTGTAATTGCTGGAGTTTTTTAAATCCTCAATTACCCCATTTTTAGGCTGATAATAATTTTGAGTGGCAATAAAATCTTTGTAGGTACTTTGATAGTAAAGCGCATCGATATACAGTTTATTGCTAATCAAAGTTTTATATCCTACTTCCCAAGTTTTGATTTTTTCAGTGGTGAAATTAGCCGGTATCGGTTCATATTTCACCAATTTTGTGGCATCGCCTGAAGATTGATACAATTTAGCGGACGCCTCAGTATAGGCTGGATTTTTGAAAAGATTGGCCGCATCCAAAGCCGCTTGTGAACCACCCACTTCACCGATAGCACCATCCGCTAAAAGTTGATTGGGTGAAGGATTGCGGAAAGCAGATTGCCAAGAAGCGCGGATATTATGCTCACCAAGCGACAAAACGCCCGATACACGTGGCGTGAAACCTCCTTTAAAATACTCGTTTTTATCATAACGAACAGCCACTGTCGGTTTGAATGAAGCCATATCCGTTATCTTTATGGTTGGCGAAGCCTGCAAATACCAACCGTATTCTTTGATTTTAAATTCGCTACCATCTTTTGTTTTAGGGAAAATAGTGCCTTTAGTCAAAAGATTGTACTTGCGGAAACTCGCGCCTGTCACCACATCTAAAAAGGAAGGAAGAAGTTTTTTGAAATTATACATGCCTTCAAAATGCGCCAATGAAGAGTTATCCAATAAACGCACGCCGTTGAACGTGCTGCTCGCTGTTTTTACATTGTTCAAAGTAGAGGTCAATTCGCCCCGATATTTATTAAAATCGGCACTGCCAGGTAAAAATTTACCAGCATCGGCTGCTGTTCTGGCTGCTGAAATATCGCCAGTATAAGCTTTTCCAAAATCAGCCGCCCATGTATTGGTCGTTTTAGAAATGGCTAATAACCGTTGCGCCAAAACCCCTAAATTGTACCCTTCCGCTTCTTGCGAAGTATTGTAACTCCTCACAAAAAACTCGTCGCCGCGCAACTCTAATTTGAATTGGTTGCGCTTATAATCAGGGAAATATTCACGGAAACCACCTGTTCTGAGAAAATTTCCATTCCCATAATACCACGCGCCAATGGCTTCAATTTTCTCCGTTACTTTATAATGCAAAGCGGCATTGGCGCGATAGCTGAACACTTTTCCTTTATTATCTAATAAATCAAGCTCCGTATAGCCCGTGCGCGTCACTCTTTTACCAGCCAAAGCAGGATTGGAAAAATTAGCAGGGAAATCAAATGAGCCGCCGTTGGTCACATCATCACCATATATATTGACGCCGTCGTATTGAAAATTAGTAGCTGGATTATTATTCGGCACATATCCTAAACTCACAGTTTTAGCCGTTTGATCAACGGTGAAGAAATTGCTTCTACCGCGTGTCATACGGTCGTTATAGTTGTCTGCAATAAAATCAGTACCGTTCAACGCTTCAAAATTGACTTTAAATGCGAATTTATCGCCCAATTGTTTAGCATAACGCAATGCCACATCCGTGTAAGGTTTTGCACCTGAATTGGTTTTACCGACATTATTGACCCCTACTTTCACTTGCGCTGAAAGCCCTTGATATTCAAAAGGCGATTTCGTTTTAGTCAGCATCAAACCTTGCAAAGCATCAGGACCGTAAAGGGCTGAAGAGGCACCGGGTAGAATCTCGATACTTTCAATGTCAATATCCGAAACACCAGCCACGTTGCCAAAACCAAAACCTAAACCCGGCGAGCGATTGTCCATACCGTCCGTCAATTGTACGAATCGGTTGTTGTTATTTGCCCCAAAACCACGCATATTAACCGATTTAAAGCCCAAACTTTGAGACAATAAATCCACCCCTTTAATATTTTGAAGGGCAGAAAAAACATCCGCAGTAGCCGCTTGTTGAATTTGGCGACCGCCCAATTTTTCAACTGTTACGGGCGATTTGGTGATGCGTTCTTCAACGCGGTTACCCGTCACTGTCACTTCCGAGAGAGTGCCGATGTCTTCTTTCAAATTGACAGCTACCTCAGCATTTGAAGAAACCTCGATGGTTTCAATTTTGTAACCAATCATCGTCACGCGCAAGGTTACGGGCAGGGCTTGATTGGTTTTGAGGGTAAATTTGCCATTAGCATCTGCCACTGCACCCACGTTTGTACCATTAACAGAGATACTGGCGCCTACCATCGGCTCATTATCAGCATCTTTGACTGTACCAATTATGATTGTTTGTGAAGTTGCCAATTGTACGATTCCAAACATGAAAATCATACAAAGGAGAGTAATTTTACTTTTCATTTCTTGTTGTCAGTTAATCGTTTTAAAATTAATGAGTTAAGTATATTAAATAAAAACCAAACATAGGTAAAACATTTTTAAAAATAAGGCTTTATTGTTTTAAATTTTTTACTTTCGCTGCAATTATATTTGGATTATTAAACACCCCCTCAGTATTTCAAGACAAAACGTCATAACAATTAAAAAATATGCTGACAGAACCCATCCACCCTGTAAAAATAAGAACCGTTGACCGCATTGCTGAAATAGCTTGGTTTGATGACCTTTGTGGCGGCGATACTGCTTTTTTAGGTACTGTTGACCCATCCCGACGCAGTAATTATGCACATTGCAACGATATTATTACCACTGCCGATAATTTAGGTTTTAAAAATATACTGCTGCCCACATCTTATGTAGTAGGGCAGGAGGTGCTGCCTTTTGCAGCAGCGATGGCACCCCAAGTGAAGAATATCAATATGCTGGCGGCTATCCGAACAGGAGAGATTCACCCACCCATGTTAGCGCGGCATTTAGCGACGCTCGACCATATTTTAGAAGGGCGTTTGACGGTCAATATCATCAATTCGGATTTGCCTGGCTTGAAAGAAGACCCTGAAATGCGCTATAAACGCTGCGGCGAGGTCATCGAAATACTCAAACAAGCGTGGACGCAAGATAGAATTGATTTCGATGGCGAGATTTATAATATCCATTTAGCGGCTGATCCCGTCAAGCCTTATCAACAAAATGGCGGTCCGTTATTGTATTTTGGCGGCATTTCGCCAGGGTCTATGGAAGTTTGTGCGAAGTATTGCGATGTGTTTTTAATGTGGCCCGAACCCGAAGAGAATATTTATGCCACCATGCAAAATATGAGCGACCGCGCTGAAAAACATGGTCGGGTCATTGATTTCGGACTTCGCATCCACGTCATCGTGCGCGAAACAGAGGCAGAAGCCAAAGCCTACACCAAGCATTTAATGTCAAAATTTGATGCAGAAGTAGCTGATAAATTAAAAAATAGGACGCAGGATTCCAAATCAGTAGGCGTATTGCGGCAGGATGAATTGAGAAAAAATGCTGACCCCGATGATTTTATTGAGCCGATGCTTTGGACCGGTATTGGCAGAGCGCGTTCAGGTTGCGCAGGGGCATTGGTTGGCACGCCCGAACAAATTTTAGAAAAAATGAATCGGTATATGGATATGGGCATTCGGTCTTTTATTCTCTCGGGCTATCCGCTCATTGAAGAATGTAAAATGTTCGGAAAACACGTTTTACCACATTTACCGAATGAAAAACTATCGGTTTTGCAAGGCAGAACGCCTCAAACTACGCCTGCCACACCCTTGACGCATGGTGAATTGAGGCTTTGGTAAAAAGATACCCCCCCTCAGTATTTTGATGTTATTTATAGATTAAAGTGTATTATTGTTGGAGAGACTCAAGTCACTCCGACAATTTTAAAATAAATTAAAACAATAAAATATGACATTAGAAGGAAAAGTAGTGCTCCTCTCAGGCGCATCAAAAGGCATCGGCAAAGTATTGGCCCTTGCATTAGCTGAACAAAAAGCACACTTGGGCATAGTTGCCCGCAGCGAAGCCGAATTGAATGCCGTCAGAGCTGAAATAGAAGCGATGGGCTCAAAATGCCTTGTTTTTGCAGGCAGTGTCGCTGATGAAAATTTAGCAAACAGTGCTATGAAGACGATGCATGATACCTTCGGCGCGATTGATTTTCTCATCAATAACGCAGGTTACGGCGTTTTCGGTACTACTGAAAGCTATACCGCCGAGCAATGGACAGACTTATACGATACAAATGTGAAAGGCACATTTTTATTTTCAAAAGCGGCTTTGCCTTACATGAAAGAAGCAGGACATGGGCATATTATTAACATTGCTTCGGATGTTGCCAAGCGGGTTTTTGATGGCGGTGCTTTGTATTGCTCCTCGAAATTTGCGCAAGATGCTTTTTCAGCGGCTTTGCGAAAAGAAGTTCGGAAGTTCGGCATTAAAGTGTCGGTCGTCTATTCAGGCTTAGTCGATACCATGTTTCACGCCAGACCACAAGGCGACGAGCATCACAAAGACTGGCTCAAACCCGAAGATATGTCGGATAGCATTATCTACATCATGAATCAACCCAAGCACGTCGTCATTGATGAGCTGATGATACACCCCCTCAGTCAAGACTATTAAATATGCTCAGTACACTACAAACCATTGACATTATCGTCGTTATCAGCTTGCTCGTTTTTTTATTAGTGGCAAGTATGTATTCGAGTTTTCATAAGAAAGA
>JAYTON010000318.1:0-1969 GCA_043747725.1 Saprospiraceae bacterium | reverse complement strand
CCACCTCTTGGATTGGCAAATGGCATATCAACAATACCCCTCAGTATTTTGACTATTGGAAGGTGCTGCCCGGTCAAGGTCAATATTACAATCCTGATTTTATCAATATGGATAGCTCACAAAGCCGCATTGAAGGCTATGCAACGGATATTATTACTGACGAAGCCCTCGGTTGGTTGGATAAAGGGCGCGATAAATCTAAACCGTTTAGCCTTGTAATAGGTCATAAAGCACCACATCGTGAATGGCAACCCGATACCCAAGACCTTCATGCTTTCGATGGTAAAACATTTGACGTGCCTAATACATTTTTTGATGATTATAAAGACCGACAAGCTGCTCAACACCAACTCATGCAAATCAAAGACCTCCGTTGGGATTGGGATTTGAAAGTCAAAGCCAATGAAACGGGCATTATGACCCGCATGACGAAATCTCAAAAAGAAGCGTGGGATGCTTATTATGAGCCTGAAAATGCCAAATTAGATACGACTAAAATGACGCGCCGTGAAATAGCCCTTTGGAAATATCAAAGATATATGCACGATTATATGGGTTGTATATTATCCCTCGACCGCAATATTGGGCGTGTTTTGGATTATTTGGATAAAACAGGTTTGGCTGACAATACAATTATTATTTATTCCTCCGATCAAGGTTTTTATTTAGGTGAACATGGCTGGTTTGACAAGCGATTTATGTACGAACAGTCGCTCCACATGCCTTTTATTATGCGGTATCCTAAAGTTGTAAAACCCAATACGGTGGTGAATGATATGGTGGTGAATATTGATTTTGCGCCCACTATTTTAAATATTGCAGGAGTACCCATTCCTTCGGATATGCAAGGAAAATCCGTTATGCCGTTAGTCAATCAAGGTAAAAAACCTCAGAACTGGCGTAAATCCATGTATTATCACTACTACGAATACCCCGATGCCCATCGCGTCATGCCACATTTTGGTATTAGAACAGAGCGGTATAAACTCATTCATTTCTATGGTAACGGCAGTTCTTGGGAGTTGATAGATTTAAAAAATGACCCCAATGAATTGAAAAATGTGTATAATTATCCAAAGAACAAGCCTTTGGTTGCTCAATTGAAAAAAGAATTGCGTGCTCTGATGGTGCAATATGAAGATAATGAAGCCATCACTATTTTAGATAAAACCGACCGACCATAAATGATAACCGAAGCACACAACTTTTAATTTATTTTGTTAACCATCAATACCTCGCTCATGGAAAAAGGCTTTTCAGACAATTTGTTTTCAAACGCGCAATACGATGACGCCATTAAGCAAATACTGCTTTCTTTGTTTTGTCTATTCGTTTTTATCGTGCTTTTTTATTTCTACAAATTAACGGCTACGAATGTCGGCGTTAAAAAACACAATACGGTGGGCTTGCTGTTTCTGTCTTTGGCTTTCTTTTCGTTTTTCCTTTTGGGCACGGCGCAAGCTCTTTTCAAAATTGATAACTTGTCTATATTGCTGTATGGTCTCATCAATATTTTCTTACTGCTGTCTATTCCCTTCTTTTCAAAAGGAACAACCTTGATTGACAAAGCGGCTAATCACTTTATTTGGTATTTCGTAGCCGGAGAGGTTGCGCTTATTTATGCCATTGGTGTTTTTTTCTCGCAAAAATTCAGTATTGATGCAGCAGTGAGTAGTTTGACTATTGGCGTGTTTGGTTTTTTCTTAACATGGGATTTTATCAGGAAACAACTGATATTTTTGGGTATTGTGATTGGATTAGGTTTGCTTTTATTTCCAGTGCTTCAAATTTTAGCAGAAAATAATGCCACAGGTGGAAAGTTTTCACACTTAAATATTACGGTGTTTTATCCTTGTTTGGGTTTATCAATGACAGTATTAATTGTTTCATTCAATTGGATGAATGAAGTGCGGTTTAAAGATTTAGCAACGTTTTATACTGAGGGGGTAGATAAAGAGATGATTGAGAA
>JAYTON010000317.1:0-3356 GCA_043747725.1 Saprospiraceae bacterium | reverse complement strand
TTTGATTTTCAATATAAAAAAAGCCATTCCGACGTATCTGAATAACTTTTTTTATTTGAATTAGGATGTGTCGGATAAATTCAATGCTGCACCACCAACAGCTTCACCTCCTTCATATCCCCTTTCACTAACCGAACGGAATAAATACCAGTCACCCACGATGACACATCCATATTCAATGTACCTGTCGGGTTATCGGGCAAGTTGTAATTGGTGACGAGTTGTCCGGCTTCGTTGAACACTTCAATACTGAGGGGTGCTGCCTGAGTAAAGTTGTAGTGCCGGGTGGCTTCTTGGCTGGCAGGGTTCGGGGATAAGTCCCAACCTATCTTTTCTGTTGAATAACCATTGGTGCTGCCTTCTCCTGCGGCAATAGTCGGCGTTGCTGAGACATCTGTACCTGTTGGGTTGGCTGTTTCTTTATTCACCATTTGTAATGGATTCGTAATCAGCGGATTGGAGGCTTGCAAGGCTTGGGTGCTATCAATGGCAGTCTTGGGGCGTTGTATGCCCACTAAGGACGGTAACATTTGCGTGAGTTTTTCGCCGATGCCGAATCTGACAGTGAAGCACGCGATTTTCACTTTATTATCATCGTCGTAGCGGATGAGAGCCGATTTTTTGGGCAGGATGACGCTGTCTCGGCTATCCGTAGAGTGGATGAGTATGACGGCTAATGCGCCTGCTTCTTGGGCATTGAGTACCTGCGTGCTGATATCGCAGCCTATATTCAGATACAAGATGGCTACTTTGTCTTTGACATTGGTGGGCAGTTTGCCACATTTGCGTTGGGTCATCCACCGTTTGGGGTATCTGCCTGAGCTGTCCTTTTGGGTGGCTGTTTGTAGCACAGTGATGGTATCAAGGGCGACAACCATTTCGGCGGTGAAGTCTTTGTCGGGCTTGTCCTTGCCGAAGGGCATCGGATAGAGCATATACCGTTGGTTATTATTATACACCGATAGCACGACCGTGTCTTTCTTCACGCTTTGGGCGTAGTTGGTGGTGGCTATGGTGAGCAATATCAAGGTGGTGATTAGGTGTTTTTTCATGCTTTTTTATTTTTTTAGTGATTTTTACTGAGGGGGTTGGTTGGTTACCCCCTCAGTATTTAATTGTTTTGTGTAATCGAAGACAGACTTATTGGTACATTTAATTTATAAATCATCTTCAAACATTCTTTGGTAGTCAGTATTATATACTGAAATTTTTCGCAATTTTCCACGAGATTCTATTTCGATGTTAATGATATAAGGAACGGGTTTATCATCTTTTTTTCTAGTCGCAGGCTTCCAATTTTGTATTTTAATAAGCATATTGTAATAAAATTTATTAAAACCTTTTTTAAGGTTACGTGTAACAAATACAATTTCTTTTTCTCTAGCTTTTCCTTGCTCATCAATATCAATGACAAAATGTATGCGAGTGTAATTTTCTTTTTGTTTATGTTTGTAAATATTATTTAAATCACTTAAAATAGTGTCTTTAATTAATGTATAACCTCCAATAAATACAGGGAAATTAATCGAATCTCCGAGTCGTGGTCTTTTTGGCACAAAATACTCTTGACAATAAAGATTTGTGTTAATTATCATTATAAATAATAATGAAATATAACCACATATTTTAGACTTAAAAAATTGATATTCCATTTTTATTTTATAAATTGAATAGGTGAACTTGAACTCAGTTGAATCATAATGCTTTTATAAGTAGTAAAACCTTCCTCGCTGGCACTGGGTCTTCCTAAAACCAACCCACAAATCTACCCCTGAAAAACGGGGTTGCTCGTTTTAAGTGTCTAAACGTGATTACATTTGGCTTGACAGTAGTTACGCTTAGCTCAAAGATAATTACATTCGCTCTAACCGTAGTTTCATTTGGTTCAACCTTAACTACGTTTGCCTTGACCGTAGTTAAGGTTGGCTCAACCGTAACTACGTTTGCTCTGACCGTAGTTTCGTTTGGCTCAACCGTAACTACGTTTGCCTTGACCGTAGATTAATTTAGCTCAACCGTCATTACGTTTACTATGACTGTAGTTTGATTTGCCTCAAACGTAGTTTCGTTTGGCTTAACCGTAAGTACGTTTGCCTCAACCGTAGTTACGGTTGCTTTGACCGTAATTACGTTTGCCTAAAACATACTTACGTTTGCTCTGACCGTAGTCTCATTTGGCACAAATTCTCTAAAATTGTAGAATAAATTGGCGTTTATATACTGTAATAACTCCAATATTTTAATTTTTAACCAAAAATTTAGAAATTTTGGCAAATAATTTGATTAATTTAAAATTGAATAAAACCATTTTATTTTAATTTTTAAACAATTAAATCATGCCGATTTACATTTCCTTAGCATTCAAACAATTTCCTCAAGCAGAGCTTATCTCTTTCTCTACCACTGTGTATGAGTCCATGTCCACTAAAAATCAATATCTTGATTTTAAACCTTTAGTGGATGCGCTAAAAACTAAAAATGCGGATTTGACAGCAGCCGTCGCCAACGCTCTACTGGGCGGTTCAGACCGTGTTTCACTCAAAAATAAGTGCTTGGCAATAGTCACTAAGCATTTGGAAAAGTTGGCAAATCAAGTAGAAGATTTAGCCAATGATACCGAAGATTCGAGTATTATTACCGAATCAGGCTATAAACTCCGCAATACAACCAAAACTGATAAACCCGTCGTGACGGAGATTAAAACGCCGACGAATGTATCAGTGGTGAATGTTGTCGATAAGCCCGGTGCAGTCAAGTTGACTTGGAAAGGAGTGGAAAATGCTATCAATTATGCCATCCAACACAAAAAGAAAGACGACACCGCTTGGAAAAATGGCAACTACAACGATAATGCAGAATTTGTTTTCAATGACCTTAAGCTCGGTTCACAATACGATTTTCAGATTTGCTCATTGGGTCCGAATAGCCTCAAAAGCTACTGGACAGCACCGGTGTCGGTTTGGATTTCCTAATCATGGGTGATGAGTGGTGGGTGATGGGTAATAAAAAGCCCCATGTCTGATATTTGCATATTGGACATGGGGCTTTTTGTAGTTGAGAGTTGATCTCATCTCATAACTGTCAATTCACAACGATTATATTTCATACACCAGTAAGCCATTTTTCATGCGGGGTTCAAAAAAAGTAGATTTGGGCGGTAGGACGCCATTTGAATCAGCGACTTCCATTAAATCATCCAGTTCGACACGGTATAAGCAAAATGCGACCCCCTCAGTAGGGAGTGCTCGCGTGGCTTCTTCTATCTCTTCTATATTTTTTGAACCGTCCATGTATTGCACGCGCTCATCTTCGCGAATATTTTTGACGTTCAGAATGGATTTCAATATTTTTTCATT
>JAYTON010000316.1:0-3208 GCA_043747725.1 Saprospiraceae bacterium | reverse complement strand
TTTCCCACATCTGACGCTTTTGCTCCCAATGTTCCTTGTTGCCCGCAGCTCCTGCACCTAAGCGAACCCCCCCTGCTAAAATCCGCGTCAATACCGTCAAACCGACCGCTTGGGCGAATGAAATGATGGGCAAATTGAAAAGATCAGGCATCAACCAATTCCAGAGCCACATCACAACAGAGCCTAACAAAACAATGAAAAAAGCCATCAAAACAAGGATTTTAAGACCTTTTAAAACCCAGAAACTCTTCATATTTTTAAGTTTAAATAATTCAACAATAATTTTTAATTGGATAAAAGGTCATCGTACAAAGATTTTAGACGCTCACGCAAGTACAAAACCGCATACCTTTTACGCGATAGGAGCGTATTGAGCGTGACGCCCGTTTCTTCTGCAATTTCCTTAAAACTTTTATCCTCCAACTCATGCTGCACAAACACATCCCGTTGTTCGGCAGGCAATTCGTCGAGGGCTTCCATGAGCGCCTCCATGATGGTTTCGCGCATCATTTCCACATCAGCCGAGCGAACATCGGCAGCAGGGAGTAGCTCATCGAGCAAGTACGCTTTATCTTCGTCCGCGCTGGATTTGAAAGTGAAGACATCCTCGAGCAAGACAGGTTTTTTCTTTCGATAACGGTCAGTAATTTTGTTACGCGCCACCGTGAACAACCATGAAGCGATTTGTTCAACGGGCTTCATGAGGCGAAACATCTCCGTTAGTTCATAAAAAACATCTTGTGCAATATCTTCAGCATCTTCCGGTCGCGGGATGCGGCGGCGGATAAACGCTAACAAACGCCCACGTTCGCGGCGGACGGTTTCTTGTATTTGACGATTTTGAGCGTCAGCCATTGGCGTATCGATATGTAATGTCACGTACTTCATTTATAATTAGTTTTGACGAAGCAGCGCGACATATATTTTATAATGCTTGAAAATTAATCGTTTTCATAGAAAAATATTGTTTTTTTATACAAAATCACTTAAAAACGGCATTTATGTCATTGCGAGATACGAAGCAACTGAGGGGGTACGGCTTCAACACGTTCGGAAAACTTTTAAAAGTTTTCCGAACGTGTACACTCCAACCTTATTTTTTTTAGATAAAAAAAATAATTGTATGAGTTTTAATCCAATTATGAAAAAAAATAAAGACTTTTATGATAAAGTAAATATCACGTATCAACGAACATTACAATTTTTTTATGCATAAATTTGATAATACTTGGACGCTCTTCCTCGACCGCGATGGCGTCATCAACGAACGCATTCCAGGCGACTATGTGAAAGATTGGGATAGTTTTGATTTCGTTCCGGGCAGCATCAAAGCCATCGAGAGATTGGCAGGCGTTTTTGGTCGGATTGTCGTCGTCACCAATCAAGCGGGCATCGGCAAAGGATTGATGACTGAGAAAGAACTATTCTTAGTGCATCGAATGCTCCTTAAAACTGTGGATTTATTAGATGGTCGGATTGATAGAATTTATCACGCGCCTAACGCACCCGACAATCCCTCGCACCTGCGCAAACCTAATACAGGCATGGCGTTGCAAGCAAAAGATGACTTTCCCGAAATCAATTTTTCAAAATCAGTGATAGTGGGTGATTCTATTTCAGATATGGAAATGGGGCATCGGTTGGGCATGGTTAAAGTATTGATAGAAGGCAAAAACGAAGACCCGAACCAACTCCTCGAATTCAATCCTGATTACCAATTTAAAAGCCTCGCTGAATTTGCTAAGAAAATAGTCGGTCTTTTATAGTTATTGGTTATTGCGATTAACCAATAACTAACCAACTTTCCTCTTATTAAAACTTTTTCTCACCAAAGCCCACACGATTAAACCTATTAAAAGCCCACCACAGACGGCGAGATTGATGATTGAAAAAACATTTAAACCTTCAAAGATTACCCCTAAAATAGTGCCCACTGCAAACCCGATGAGAGTAATCCATTTGATACTTTTCTTTTTAATTTTACTGAAAATTAAAGTCAAACCGAAGAAACCTAAACCAATGGCTGAAAGAATCGGAAAGCGTTTTTTACTAATTTTAATAACAGATTTTGTTTCATTTTTAAATTCTGTAGTAGAAAAATTAATATTTTGTTTAAAAGATGGAGTGGTTTTATAAAGCAACACAGCATTCGCTGATGTTGGAAATAACAGCGTTAAAAAAAATAAACCGGTTAAAAATTGGATGAATATTTTCATTGGTTGACTCCCCTCCACAAGAGTTTTTATTTTGAAAAAATTTTACCTGCATTATCAGAAGTCACCTTGGCAACCTCTTCAAAATCCACCATTTTTATCTCAGAAATGCGCTGTGCTATGTGCTTCACATAACTGGATTCATTGCGTCGTCCTCTAAACGGCACAGGAGCGAGATAGGGTGCATCCGTCTCTAAAACGAGGTTTTTTAAGGGAATTTCAGTGATAACAGGCTCTAAACCACCATTTTTATATGTCACCACACCACCGATGCCCAAGCAAAAACCCATACCCATTAACGCTTTTGCTTGCTCAATATTACCTGTAAAACAATGGAGGATACCCCCCTCAGTATAAAAGCTGTTTTTTTGCAAAACATCAATCACTTCGTCCATGCTTTCGCGGCTGTGGATGATAATCGGAATGCCCAAATCCTGCGCCCAGTGCATTTGTTGAATAAATGCTTTTTGTTGCAATGCCAAAGTCGTTTTATCCCAATAAAGGTCAATGCCAATCTCGCCGATAGCACAAAACGGGCGTTCAGTCAAGTAGTTTTCAATGACTTTTAACTCATTTTCTATATCCGCTTCTTTCACGCTGCAAGGGTGCAGACCCATCATGGCTATACAAAAATCAGGGTGCGCCGCTTCGAGGGCGAGCATATCGGCGTGCGTTTCGCTATCAATGGCAGGTAAATAGATCTTCTTGACCCCCTCAGTACGAGCGCGTTCAAGTGCAGCTTCTCGGTCGTGATTGAATTGTTTGGCATATAAATGAGCGTGCGTATCAATTAGCATAAGTGCGATAAAATTTTTATGATAAAAACAAAAGGATTAATGAAAACGAAATAGCTTTGCAAAATTACATTGATTCTACTCAATTCAAGCAATTTCTATTTTATCAATAGTTCGTTGAAAATTCAAGAAAAAAGTAAAGGGTAAAAAAAAGCGGATTAGATTTAAGGTGCGAACCAAAAAAATCTACCCCCATGACAG
>JAYTON010000315.1:0-8062 GCA_043747725.1 Saprospiraceae bacterium | reverse complement strand
CCAACGGTCAACCATGACGCTTGTATGTTTTTCACATTGGGCAACATGATGCGGCTCATGGCTATCATTCGGATATATTCATCGCCCGTAACAGTATTTCGAGCGCGTTTGATTTTTTTCAATAAAGTACCCTCATCCATGAAGGGCCAAGGTATAAATGCTAAGAAACCTTTCGCATTTTTAGGCTTTTTGGCTTGAATATCTCTGATTTTAGTCAAATGTTGCATTCTCTCCAAGTTCGTTTCGATGTGTCCGAACATCATTGTAGCTGAAGTGGTGAGGTCTAAATTATGTGCTTGATGCATCACTTCGAGCCATTCCTCTGCGCTACATTTGCCTTTTGAAATCAGGCGACGCACTCTATCATCCAATATCTCAGCTCCTGCTCCGGGCAATGAATCCAAACCTGCTTCTTTCAACGCTTTTAAAACTTCGTAGTGCGTTGATTTTTCAAGCTTCGTGATATGCGCTACTTCCGGCGGACCGAGGGCGTGGAGTTTCAAATTGGGGTATAATTGCTTCAAATTTTTAAATAAATCCACATAAAAAGCCAAACCCAAATCGGGATGATGACCGCCTTGCAGCAGCAATTGCTCGCCACCAAAAGCAAAGGTTTCCTCTATTTTTTGCTTATAATCTTCGATGGAAGTGATATACGCCTCGTCATGTCCGGGGCGGCGGTAAAAATTACAAAACTTGCAGTTGGCGTTGCAGACGTTGGTCGTGTTGGAGTTGCGGTCAATAATCCATGTAACGGTATTACCTGGCACATGATGTTGCCGCATTTTATTGGCTACATACATGAGTTCAGCCGTAGCCGCGTTTTCAAAAAGAAAAACACCTTCTTCGGCTGTGAGATTTTCAAAGTTTAACGCCCGTTGAAGCAGATCGCTAATTGTCATTTTATGATTTATTTTATTTGTAAAAATTTGAATCACAATGACTTAAAACGCTTTTGTACTGAGGGGGTGCTTATGTCACCGTTTAGTGATTCCTTTATTTGAATATTAAAACAAAATTACGAAAAGGTAGTTTAATAACTTTCATTTTTTTTTGAAACTTTTGAAAAACGAAAAAAATCTATTTTTCATGTGCTATACTGAGGGGGTATATATTTTTTTATTTAAATTGCATAAAATTTAAATAAAATATCCAATGCTCGACAAACTAAAGAAAACAATCTCCGACGCAGGCGATGCGATAAAAGAACAAGCCGTTACCGTTTCCGACGCCATCAAAAAACAGGCAGGCAACGTCACAGACGCCATCAAAGAAAAAACTTTTCTGCTCATTGAAGATTGGCTGACTATCTTTCCGAATCTGGAAAGTCATGGCTTGAAAATCATGAGTTTTGGTTTGAGCGTCGGTATCAGCCCTTCGCTCAACGTTGAACTACAAGGTAAAGCCAATATTTTTACAACCGAAATCCTTGAAAATTTGATTCTTGAAAACAAAGGCAATCAACCGCTGACCACCGTATTCAAAGCTATCAAAATGACTTACGATTGGCATAAAAAAACAGGCACGAAGGGGCGTTTCGATATTATTTTATTGCAATTATCGGTTAAAATTACGCCTGAAGTAAAGGTTTATCTCGGTACGCCGAAGCTGACATAATTCAGTTATAACTTGCTGCAAGTTTTCGATACAAATTGTTTAAAATTTAACCACCTTTTTAACCGTCATCGCGCCACCTTTTTTTATCTGCAAATAATAAAATCCCTTAGGCAAATCGCTCAAATCCATTGAAATCAAAGCATTTGGAGCATATTTTTTAACTAAAACTACTTTGCCTGAAATATCAATTAATGAAATTTGGGTTTCAGAATCCTTATTATCCAAACTGATAGTAATCGTATTTTCCGTAGGATTGGGGAAAATATTCACCTTAAAATCCTCTTGCGTAGAAGCAATACCTGTCGTTGAAAACTTGAATCGTGCCCAAACAGGGAAGTGGTCTGTGGTTGAATTACTGTAATCGGGAATAAAACTCATGGTCGCCGCCGTTGCTACATTTGCACTATTAGGCACATAAAAAGCCGACATCGGTTTGGTAGCAGAAATATGGTCAATCATATCCGTAAACGAAGCCGTACTTTTTTTGCCCGCAAGACTCAATGCTTTTGTAATCACCACATAATTGGTATCATTAACAAAATTAGCGTAAGAACTCGGCTGCCCTGCGGCGATTGAAACATCCACATCGTCATTATAATCCCCTGCCAAAATGAGCAAATCCTTTGTATAAAGTGAATCCAAATGCTTTTTAAGAGCTGAAACGTCAGCCAAACGTCGGTTATAATCTACCAAAGCCGCACCCGATTTGGCATGAATACCTACTACGCGGATTTTTTTCGTCACGTTATTAATGGTCGCATTCGCTGTGAACATATAAGGCAAACGACCTGATGCCCAAAAACTGGAGGTAGAGCTGTTCAAAGTAAAATCAGCATTATTCGATAAAAGGGCTTTACATTCTGCATTTATCGGCGAAATTGTAGCAGTATTGTATACCATACAAACTTTTTGACCCAAATCAGCCGCCGTTTCAGGCGTATCAAAAAAATGAGAATAATATTGAGCAGAGAATTTGACATCATAACCAATGGGCAATATGGAGCGCAATTTTGCCGTATCGCATACTTCTTCCATGACAATTATGTCGAATTTCAATTTATCTAAAACACATTTTACATTGGCTAACTGAACGGCATCGTTCGTGGGGGCTTGCGTCAAATTGCCCAACCATTCCACATTCCAAGTTGCTACATCTAAAGTGGTATTGAAATTAATACCACTGTCAGGTACTATCACAGCCGTCGGGCTACACGATACGGCTGAAATATCACATTGAGTAGCCGAGAGTTTTAAATCATCGGTCAATCGAGGCAATAATTGATAAGCTGTATTAAAAAGCTCAACAATACCCGTCATATTTTGAATCGTCTTTGGAATCGCCGTTCCTACCAACGGATTCGCTGAGCTATTGAGCCGCACCACCCCCACAAGGTTAGTGCATGTAGCTATTGAATAATTTTGATTAAAAGTAAAATTACCGATATTACTGATGAATCCTGCGCCGTTGATAGTGACTAAGCGACCTTCGTTCTCAGCCAATTTATCGAGCGTAATGACTGAGGGCGTCACGGGTTGATTGGTTTGTCCGGCTACCAGCGTCACCAACGTCGGATCTAATATTTCTCGCTTACCGCTAAAAGTTGACATGGCACCCATCACCCGCGCGGAGTCACCTAATTGCCAAGCGGGATAGATAGCCGCATTATTCGCAAACACAGCTACACCGCCTGTTTTATCTTGAATATAGACTAATTTGCCTCCGAATTGCGTTGTTACAGTCAATCGCCCTTCTACTGTGACGACTGCATTATCCGCCAAACCCTTCGCTGTTGCAATCGGTGT
This sequence comes from Saprospiraceae bacterium, assembly GCA_043747725.1. Taxonomy (GTDB): domain Bacteria; phylum Bacteroidota; class Bacteroidia; order Chitinophagales; family Saprospiraceae; genus JAAFJT01. The sequence continues at coordinate 4,642 of JAYTON010000315.1, read as the reverse complement.
AATGGCTGAAATGGGTACAACAAGCCCACTCACTGCTACATTTTGAATAGTAGCACCCGTGCTTACATGAGTGATATTACCTACAAAACTGCCTTGTGCAACGCCTGTCAAACGCCCATATACAGGTGTAACAGCTACCGTTCCACCAGTTTGAGTTAATGTCAAAGTAGATGCGAAACCAGTCGTTGCATTAGTACTGATTGCATAACCAGTCGGTGCTGTAATGACAATATTATCTGTCAAATTATTGCCTGTTACTGAGTAAGATTTATTCGTTGAAGGCGACCCCTCAGTAGTGCTGAATCCTGAAAGCGAAGAGGGTGTGATCGCTATTGTAGGAGTTGTTACGGTAGAGTTACCCGCTGTCACGGTCAAATCGTCAATCCCGATACCATGATCGCTGCCCACGTCATCAGCATCAAACCAACGTATCATTATTTCAGAACCATTCGGAATACTCAAGCCTGTAATGGTGTAGGAAATAGCCGTTTTATTAGCAGCCAAATTGCCATCCAAAGCGGAAGCTGTTGCCCCTACAACTGGGCTTGAGAAATCTAAATTCGCTACTTTTACATAGGAGGAATCCGTTGGATTAATAGAAACACTTGTTAGAGGTGTCGTTGAAATTGTGTAAGAAAACTCCAATTTGTTGGCATTTGTATTCCCGCCATTGCGCCATTGCTCGCCTGTATAGCTTATGATTAATGAAGTCAGAGTGATACCCGAAGTATTTTTTAAGCGCAAACCCAAAGCATTTGTACCATTGGATGCAGAGCCAAGCCCACCTAAAGCCCTCTCTGCAGTCGTACCGAAGCTTTGCAAACCGCCAGAGTTGCTGAAGCCGTTATTCGACCTTAAAGTCACTACACCAGCAACCGAGCGTGCAGCGTACCAACTTGTAATAGTGGTATCATTCACCCAAGTAGCCGTACCTGTTGAGATAAGGGCATCAAAATTTTGAGAGTATGTCAAATTACCGGTTGTCAGATTGACTTGAGAATATGCCAAAACGGGTAATAAAAATGCGAGCAGCAGAAGTGCTTTTTTCATAATATTGGTTTGTTTTATGTCATTCTATCCAAATACAAGTGCTTGTTATTTGTTTAAATAGAATAACATGAGTTGAGGATGAGTTTAATTTTTTGTTTAACAGTAAAAGTAGATATTTGAACTTAAATTCCCAATTTTCAATTAAGAAAATAAATGGGTAATTTGCTTTTGTAAGATTTCAAAATAGCAAAATACTGAGGGGGTATATTGAAAAAAGAAGCCGCTCAAAATTTAAATTTTGAGCGGCTTGTGTGAAAATAATAAAGATAAAGTATTGATAATCAAGCGATTATTTTTCACTTTTCACTTTTAATTTTTTCCCTCTTAATCACATATTTTTAATCACTTCATCACCAAATTCAGAGCATTTTAATTTAGTAGCGCCCTCCATGAGGCGTTCAAAATCGTAAGTCACGCGCTTATCTATGATGGCTTTTTCGATACCTTTCACGATGAGTTTCGCTGCCGCATCCCAACCCATATATTCGAGCATCATCACTGCAGAAAGAAGGAGAGAAGAAGGATTCACGGCATCTTTATCCGCATATTTTGGTGCTGTACCATGCGTGGCTTCAAAAATGGCGTGACCCGTTACATAGTTGATATTCGCACCGGGCGCGATGCCGATACCGCCGACTTGAGCCGCCAAAGCATCGGAGAGGTAATCTCCATTTAAATTCAAAGTAGCAATCACATCAAAATCCGTCGGGCGCGTCAATACCTGTTGCAAAGCGATGTCTGCGATAGAATCTTTCACCAATATTTTACCCGCAGCCAAAGCATCAGCTTGCTCTTTATTAGCGACTTCTTCACCTTTGGCTGCTTTGGTTTTATCGTAAGTTCGCCAAGAATACACTTGATCACCAAATTCTTTTTCTACTACAGCATAAGCCCAATCGCGGAAGCCCCCCTCAGTAAATTTCATAATATTGCCCTTGTGAACAATCGTTAGGCTCTTGCGCTTATTTAAAATAGCATATTCAATAGCCGAGCGCACAAGGCGTTCAGTACCCGGTTTAGAAACGGGTTTGATGCCTATACCGACCACTACTTCACTATCAGCATCTTTCAAACGCGCTGCTTTGTTGTAGCTTTTGACTTTTTCTTTCGTACCAAAACGAATTTTATCGAAGCCTTTCGGGAAGTTTTTCTTTAAAAATGCCAATACTTTTGCAGCATCTTCAGAGCCACCGGGCATTTCGATACCTGCATAAATATCCTCCGTATTTTCACGAAAAATAACCATATCCACCAGTTCAGGATGCTTCACAGGTGAAGGCACGCCTTCGAAATAACGCACAGGACGCAAGCAGACATACAAATCTAAAATCTGGCGCAACGCCACATTCAAAGAGCGAATACCGCCGCCGATAGGCGTTGTCAAAGGACCTTTGATACCAATAAGGCACTCCCGAATCACGTCAAGCGTCTCATCCGGCAACCAATTACCCGTTTTATTAAATGCTTTTTCGCCAGCAAATACTTCTTGCCACACGATTTGCTTTTTGCCTTTGTAAGCCTTTTGTACCGCCGCATCAATCACGCGCACGGAAGCCCGCCAAATATCTCGTCCTGTTCCGTCGCCTTCGATAAAAGGGACAATGGGATCGTTAGGAACTTTGAGCTTGCCGTTTTTAACTGTTATTTTAGAGCCAGTCATTAGTTATAAATGTATTTTAGTTCAAAAATATTTTTGTTTAAATAAAAAATTTACATCGTCGAAATAAGGGCATTTTGATACGAAAATGTAGATAAAAAATTGATTGTCAATGAGTTATATTTCTCATAAAACCATCATTTCCTCTTTTTTGTCAAAAGCGGAACAAAATTAATAAACTAAATGTGTTAGGAAAGGAAATCTTGATTTTTTCGCTCTTTTAGATGATTTTTAATACAAAATGATGAATCCAAACCTCAGATGTTCGATTACCGCATGATAGTGACATTGCCACTTTCGACAACTTTTTTATAAGGCTGACCTTTATCAATAAGGGTATTGTATTCAACTACCCAAGCATACACATCTTCTGAGCACTTTTCACCTTTATAAGCGCCATTCCATTCCTCATTAATATCCGTCGTCGTGAAAATGCGGTTGCCGAAGCGATTAAAAATGGAGAGTTTGTAGTTTTGAACATAGACTACCTTACAATTAATAAAAGGTTTGAAACCGTCGTTTACGCCATCATCGTTGGGCGAAAAGACGGTCGGTGAGTAGAAATCGCAATAACAATCTCGAGCAGTCACTTGGGTTGAAAATTGGAGTGTACACTGAGGGGTCGTGACGGTCACGCTGTAATTACCTTTCTTATTAACGTCAATAGATTTCGAGGTTTGTCCAGTTGACCATTTATATTGAGCTTTAGCATTAACGGATAAAGTTACAACAGGTCCTCTATCGCAAACCACCGTATCAGCAGGTAAAGGTTTGAATTCTTTTTCTGGAATAACGATGACTTCATCTTGCAAAAGCACGCCATCAATGCGGGCTTGTACCCAGTAAGTCCCGGGTTTTGTCACGACTAATTTATTATTTTCAGAAAAATCACTCCATCTATATTTGGCATCGTAGAAGGTGGCATCAAAAACTAAGGGTGCATCAGCGCATAAAATGGCAGTGTCCGGCAAGGGATCAAATTCAGAAATGACCACATCATCAATGAAGAACATATTGGCAGGATAGGCTCCTGCGTTAGGAATGCGCCCATTCAAATCCGCTTTTGTCTTGTTATTGTCTCTGAAATTGCCGATAACAACGTATTTTTCTTGACCGCGGGCATTAAATGAGCCACTGATGCGCAGCCAATTCATAGTGTCTTTCAATAATTTACCTTGATTTTCTATCACCGGTTTTTCATCAAAATAAGAGTTATAATTGCCTTGAATTGAATTGTCAAAAGGTGTGGCAACCATCCCAATCGCATCCGTATAGGGCCACTTTATCCAATCATAAATAGGATAATAAGGCACTACAAAAAACCTGGCGAAATAAGTTTTATACTGTTTGAGTTCCTCTTTCAGTACGGCAGTCAGATAGCCTCTGCCACCATAAACTTCAATCCCAGCATATCCTTTTCCACTGTGCGCGAACTGATAGCCATCGGAATAGCTCCAAGGGTTGGGATTGATGAAGGGTACTTTCACATTATTTCCAGGAGGGAATCCTAAAGGAAAACACTCATTGAAGGGCAGTCCAAAACCAGTAAATTTCCAATCATACAATTTTTTTGTAGCACACTCCACTGAATCAAAACCTGCATTGGGTACAAGATTGACTTGCGAATAACTATATTGAATCATAAAAAGGAAAAAGAGAGATAGCCCGTAAATTTTTTTCATGGTGTTTGTATAATCATGACATTCTCAGTTGTCTATAATTTACTCAAAAATACAAAAAATAGACAACACTTGAAAGATATACGTTTATGTATCTACTTTTAGAAAAAAAACAGTATTTTTGAGAGAATGTAGAGCAAATAAGACACTTAAATATACCGTAATGTTCAACTTATGGAGCGCATTGTCTAATTTGAATCTGACAGCCGGTTATGAATATCAACGGATTGTAAATGAGAGCTTTGGTTTATCTGCT
>JAYTON010000314.1:0-1680 GCA_043747725.1 Saprospiraceae bacterium | reverse complement strand
CGTCATCACGCCGCATATCGGTAAAAAAGAATTGTATGTCACTTCAGGTCACTGGGAAAAATATGGTGAAGATTCGTTTCAATCCATCAAAACGCCGCGTATTGATGAAGAATTTTTATTGAAACCCATGAATTGCCCGCACCATTGCGAGATTTTTGGATATAAACCACGCTCATACAAGGAGTTGCCTGTGCGGATTGCTGAGTTCGGAACAGTTTACCGCTACGAACAGACGGGCGAATTACATGGACTGACACGCGTGAGAGGTTTCACACAAGATGATGCCCATCTTTTCTGTACGCAGGAGCAAGTGAAGGACGAGTTTTTAGGTGTTTTAGATTTGACGATGTATGTGATTAAAAAAATGGGTTTTGATCATTTCACGGCTCAAATTTCATTGCGTCATCAAACTGACCGTGAAAAATATATTGGCAGCGATGAAAACTGGGAAAAAGCAGAGCAAGCCATCATCGAAGCTACCCAAGAAGTAGGTTTGAAAACGGTGGTAGCTTATGGTGAAGCAGCATTTTACGGACCTAAACTTGATTTTATGGTGCGCGATGCTTTGAGCCGCTCTTGGCAGTTAGGCACTATTCAAGTAGATTATAATTTACCTGAGCGTTTCAAATTGGAATATATTGGTGCCGATAATCAATCACACCGCCCGGTCATGATTCACCGTGCACCGTTCGGCTCAATGGAGCGTTTTATCGCTGTTTTGACTGAACATTGCGCCGGTAAATTTCCGTTGTGGCTCACGCCTGACCAAATCGCTATTTTGCCGATTTCAGAGCGATTTAGTGATTATGCGAATAGCGTTTTGAATCAATTAGCAGAGCATGATATTCGCGGTTTTGTGGATGAAAGAGCTGAAACCATCGGTCGTAAAATCCGCGATACCGAATTGAAGCGCGTACCGTTTATGATTATTATCGGTGAAAAAGAAGTGGAAGAAGGGCGGATTTCAATTCGTCGTCAAGGGGAAGGTCAAGGCGATAAAGGTTCGATGTCAGTTGATGAATTTGTGGTTTTGTTTAAGACGCTTCTTTAATTTTATTTTAATACAAAATATTTTAAAAAAAAAAAGAATAAATTATGGCAGTACGCAAAACAGGTTATCCTGGTTTATTGAAAATGGAACAACGCCTAACAGGTTTGAAATCCATCAACCTTTCATTAGAATTGCACAACGGCATTTCAGTTGTCGGTGGTGAGGCTTAAAAGCTGATTTTAAAAAAGCTGAGGAAGAGTACAACATCATGTTGAAAAATTTGAACGTCAAGAAGAATGAAGTCAACAATCTTGAAAAGAAATTATTTGATTTTTGAAAAACTTCTCTGATAGCTGTTAAAAGTCAATTTGGCGATGATTCGACTGAGTACGAACAATCTGGTGGCACCCGCGCATATTTTTAAGGTCTAATATCTAATGTCTTTTTTCTAACATCTCATTAAACACAAAAGTCACATAAAACACATCTGTTTAAAACGATGTGTTTTATGTGACTTTTGTGTTTAATTAAAAAACAATATCGCTTTTTAATTCAGTTTTTTCTTCTCCACATTCATTAGATGTTTATTTTTACAATAATTTTGAAGCCTTAAACGTATTCTAAGAAAAACAGCCACAAATGAAGCCACTACCGCCTATCATCAATCACGAGGATCCGCTTCGTCCGTA
>JAYTON010000313.1:0-5845 GCA_043747725.1 Saprospiraceae bacterium | reverse complement strand
CTGAAACTTTTTATTTGAAATACTGAGGGGTGTGTTTTCTAAATGAATATCATTGGTTGGTTGCTAAATATGTTATTTGCGCCAAATGATGATCATCATGTTCAGCTACGAAAAAAGCTAAATCTATTAATTTCATAGGCGTTCCTAATCTTGGATGAACAGCTGATTTTCCTAAATCCTGTTCTGTAATATTTCTTAAAACCCTCAATAACTTCTCTCTTTCTACTTCAAATGTTGAGATTAAATCATGAATATTCATTTCATCATGGTTAGCATCATGCGTTTTTTGATTGGTCAAATCAGCTACTTTTAAATTTTGTTCCCCATCTATTATCTGCAACATCCGCTCAAACCAAAGGGGTTCAAGGTCAATCAAATGCCCAATCTCCTTGTTAATGCTCCATTTCCCATCCTTTGATGAAGCCCATTTACTATGTATTTTAGATATTTTACTGCTGAGTCGAACGGCTGTCCCTTCCAATCTTTCGAGGATGCCAGGGAATAAACCATTGTCTAATATAGGTGGAAATTTTCTTTCGAACCATTTTGTTCTTTTCATTGGTTATGGTTTTTAAATTTTCAATTAAAAGAATGCTGATTTCTATTTCTTGAAACTTAAAGTTTGAGCATTTTTCTGCGCTTTCAAGGCTAATTCAGTGGCTAAAAAGCAATGAGCCTGAGGCATAGCTGTTTCAGTGCGGTTGAGTATATCGTTGACGAATTGCTCGCCGAAGGGCAACGGTTCTTTACTGCAATCAATATATTTGGTTTCTTTTTGATTGACTAAATAAAGGTGGTTGCCGCCTTCGTGGCTGGCGATATCCACATTTTTACGGATTTCGATATACCCCTCAGTACCCAGTATCGTCAGACGCCCATCACCCCATGTATTTAATCCATCGGGCGTAAACCAGTCCACACGTATATAACCTGTACCATTGTCTCCTTTTACCATCACATCGCCAAAGTCTTCAAACTTCGGATATTGCGGGTAATGGACATTACCGATTTGAGAAGCCACAATATCCGCTTGAGTAGAGCCTGTAAAGAAAAGAAATTGATCGAATTGATGTGAGCCAATATCCGTAATAATACCACCATAATATTGCTTATCAAAAAACCAGTCAGGTCTTGATTTAGGATTCATGCGATGGGGTCCCATGCCGATGGTCTGAATCACTTTACCAATCGCTCCCGCTTTCACCAATTCACCTGCTTTCACGGTCGCGCGGTTTTCAAGGCGTTCGCTGTACATAATTGAGTAAATGCGCTTGGTATCTTTCTGTACGGCGCGGACATCTTTCAGTTGTTCGAGTGTCGTTATGCCTGGTTTATCCACAAGGTAATCTTTTCCATGTTTCATCACTTCTATCCCCAATGGCGCGCGTTCAATAGGTATGCCCGAACTCATAATCAGTTGGATGGATTTATCCTCCAATATTTCTTTTTTATCCTTTGCCAACTTCGCTGTCGGATATTTCTTAGCAAATGCCGCGACAAGGTCAGGTTCTTTAGCATAAAAAGACACTAATTGCCCGCCGCCCCGCGTCACAGCATCCACCATCCCATAAATATGGTTGTGATTGATGTTGATGACAGAGAACCGTATTTTGGGTTCGGTTATCAATTGTTTTACTTGGGTGGTGAGTGGAAAGGATGAAAGCAAAGCCAAACTTGTTGCTGCCTTCGCCGAATCTTTTATAAATCTGCGGCGGTTGAATAGTGGATTTTTCATGCTTGTTTTTTAAATTTTAAAAAATCAAAAGTAAAGAATTTTAATAAAAATCAAGTAAAAATGAATAAAAAGAGTATTTGGGCGAAATAATTTATGAAGCCGAACAATTATCTTATTTTTGATTAAAATTAAAAATAATGTTTTAAAAATTAAAACTATGAATAGAAGAGACGCCATAAAAAAAGCCGCCTTCCTCTTAGGTGGCGCATTATCTGCCCCGACGCTGTTGGCAATGACCCGTTGGGAGCAACCGATTACTCAAAATACTGAGGGGGTATTATTCAACTTATCTGAACTTCAAAAACAAATTGTGGCAGAAGTCGCTGAAATGATTATTCCTAAAACTGATACAGTAGGGGCTAAAGATGTCGGCGTACCTGCCTTCATCGAAATGATGCTCAAAGATTGTTATGCTCAACCTGAACAACTTAGTTTTATGGAAGGTGTCATGGCGTTAGAAGCATCGAAATTTTTAGACATGGATATGCCTACACGTACTGAAAGGCTTAAAAAGGTTGAAGCTGAAACCAAAGCCCTCATGAAAGCCCGCGAAGTGAAGCAAACCAAGATGGGCGACAATGACGATAAAGAAGAAATGAAAGCTGTCCCAAAAGGTTTACCGTTCTGGAGATTGATGAAAGAATTGACGCTTTTAGGCTATTTTACTTCTGAAAAAGGCATTAAATCTTCTTTTGAATATGTGCAAATTCCTTCAAAATTGGAGTTGATTAAATTAAAACCCAATCAGAAGGCGTATGCTTATTGATGGTGTACCCCCTCAGTATTAGGTCAATTGTTTATGATTTTGACTAACTCCACCATTTATGGTGGAGGTTAAAAAAGCTCAATTGGTTAAGGCTTCAGCCGTCCACCTTTTGACTTTGATTGATGAATGGCTGAAGCCTAAACTATATTTAACAATTTGCCTCCACCATAAATGGTGGAGTTATATTATTCCAGTATATTATTCCAGCTAATTTTTAAAAATTTAAATAGAAAAATATGAATCTCAATATAAAGGCTCAAAAGAAAAATAGCTATGATGCTATTGTCGTGGGCTCGGGTATGACAGGTGGCTTTGCTGCCAAAGAATTGACAGAAAAAGGTTTGAACGTTTTGATGATAGAACGGGGGCGCGAAATCAAACACGGTCAGGATTACGACACTGCTATGAAAGAACCTTGGGAGTTTGAATACCGAGGAAAAGTACCCGTACATTCTGCGGAAGAACTCTGGGCTAATAAACGTTTCAGCGGTTTAGCCAATGAAGAAACAGGCGGGTTCTTCACGAACGATAAAGACAATCCTTACATCGAAAAACGCCCTTTCGATTGGATTCGCGCCTATCACACAGGCGGAAAATCCATGCATTGGGGCAGACAATCGTATCGTTGGAATAAGCAAGATTTTGAAGCCAATACAAAAGATGGTCACGGCGTTGATTGGCCCATACGCTATGAAGATTTAGAATCATGGTACACGTATGTTGAGAAATTCGTCGGGGTCAGTGGACAAAAAGAAGGCTTAGATGTCTTGCCCGACGGTCATTTTTTACCAGCTATGCCTATGTTCCCGCCTGAGCTTCTGTTTAGAGAAAAGATGCTTCAAAAATTCAATCGTCCTGTGACTATCGGACGTATTGCAAATTTGACTCAACCGCAAGCGCAGCATACTGACTTGGGCAGAGCCTCTTGTCAATACCGCAACAAATGTGCAAGAGGTTGTCCGTATGGGGCATATTACAGTTCATTAGCAGGCGCCATTCCAGCAGCCAATAAAACCAAACGCTTGACAACATTGCACGATTCGATTGTTTCTGAGATTATTTATGATGAAAAAAAGCAAAAAGCGACGGGTGTACGGGTTATTAATCAAAAAACCATGGACGGTCAGGAGTATTTTGCTAAAATCATTTTCCTCAATGCAGGGTCAATGAACACAGCCGGTTTGATGCTGAACTCCAAATCACATCGTTTTCCAACGGGTTTGGGCAATGACAGCGACCAAGTAGGGCGCAATATCATGGATCACCATTTGGGAGTGGGAGCAAGTGCGACGATTGAAGGTTTTGAAGATGATTATATTTTTGGACAAAGACCTAATGCACTTTATATACCGCGTTTCCGAAATTGGGGCAGCGACAAACAGGCATATTTGAGAGGCTATGGTTATCAAGGTGGTGCGAGTCGAGCAGGGTGGAATAGAGGCTTGAATGCCGATGGCTTTGGTGTCAGTTTTAAAGAAGATTTGACAAAACCAGGGGGTTGGACAATCGGCTTCGGTGGCTTTGGCGAAGTGTTACCAAATCCTAATAATCGGATGTATCTGGATGCCACTAAAAAAGATAAATGGGGCATTCCAATGATTGTTTTTGATGCGGCTTTCGGTGAGAATGAAATAGAGATGCGGAAAGATATGATGAAATCGGCGATGGAAATGCTCGATGCAGCGGGTTTTAAAAATATTACGGGCAATAATAGACAAGATGTTCATTTAGGTTTAGGCATCCATGATATGGGGACAGCACGCATGGGTCGTGACCCTAAAACGTCGGTTTTAAATAGCGTTAATCAGGTTCATGCCTGTAAAAATGTGTTTGTTACTGACGGGGCCGCTATGGCTTCTTCTTCATGCGTCAATCCATCCATTACCTACATGGCGCTCACTGCGAGAGCGGCTGATTTTGCAGTGAAAGAGTTGAAAAAAAGGCAATTATAGTGATTAATGAATAAGATATGCGTGCTTGTAGCCATTGTGATAAGTCTGTGATAGACATTCTTTCTCTTTGCCTCGAACAGTACAAATCTTTATTCAATAAATTTAAATTCATTTGACATGAAAAACAAAAACTTCTTTTTCCTTCTTTTAATATTGGCATCATCTGCTTTACAAGCGCAAAAATTTGCTGGTTTGGATAAAAGTCCGATGGATAGGGCGTATTATCCCGTTGATTTTGCCCATGACCGCAAATTCGCTCCTGAAAAAGTAGGCGATAAAGCCTTCGCCCGAGTGAGTTATAGCCGTCCTGCTAAAAAAGACCGTGAAATATTCGGTAAACTGATACCTTTTGGCAAAGTGTGGCGCGCAGGCGCGAACGAATCCACAGAAATCAGATTTTATCAAGATGTTGTTATTCAAGGAAAAAAGATAGCCGCTGGCACATATGCCTTGTTTACTATTCCTAATGAAAAGGAATGGACAATTATCCTCAATTCAGATTTAGACCAGTGGGGAGCTTATAGCTATAGTGAAGCTAAAGATGTGTTGCGCGTGACTGTTCCTGTTAAGAAAACGGATGAGCTTGTTGAAAATTTCACCATACAGTTTGCCAAAAAAACGGATAATATGGTTGTGCTTCAACTAGCATGGGATACAACATTAGTGGAGCTACCACTTAGTTTTGAGTAGTGTATCTATTGCCAAGTTTTTATTTTTTATTTGAATTCCCTCATTAAATTATGGTTAAAAATACCTCTTATCTTCTTTATATGGCTTTTGTCATGCCTTTTTGCAGCATCGCTCAAAAGTCGTTAGACAATAAAGCTGTGAAAATTATTCAATTAAGCGTAGATGCCCATGGCGGTAAAAAATATCAAAACTTTGATGTTTCTTTTGATTTCAGACAATTTACAGTTAGTATTAAAAACAATATGTCATTGTTCGAGTACGAGCGCACAACGCAAGATTCGTTGAAAAATACTATTCGAGACGTCCTAAATAATACAGGTTTTGCGCGAGAAATCAACGGTAAAAAACAAATACTTTCTGCAAAAGATGAAGATAAATACAGAGAAGGGCTTAACTCCATCGCTTACTTTATGTTATTGCCGTTCAAATTGACCGATGCAGGTGCACATTTGGCTCATATTGGCATCGTCAAAATTGACAATCAAGAATATGATAAAATCAAGGTTTGGTTCAGTGCAGAAGGGGGTGGTAAAGACCATGAAGATGTATTTTGCTATTGGATTAATCAAAAAACGCATACTCTAGATTATCTGGCTTATGCCAATGGTGGTCCAAGGTTTAGAAAAGCCACGAAGCGCGAAACAGTCAACGGCATCGTTTTTCAAGACTACGAAAACTATCAGATTTTTGATAAAACCATAC
>JAYTON010000312.1:0-13921 GCA_043747725.1 Saprospiraceae bacterium | reverse complement strand
ATCGTGTTGAAGGCTCGAACCAAGCGTGAGTTTATGGTCAGTCGTGCTGATAATGGTGGCATATATCAAATTGCCATAAAAGCTGCGTTGTGTGCCATAGTAATGATTTTTGCCATAAAAATCATTCAAATCATGATACGTCACTGCCCATTGTGAACCCAGTCCTTTATATGGTTTTGCAAAACCAACATACCCGACTTTAGCACCTACTGAAACACGATTGTTTTTGACATTAATTAAAAATGGATTTGTAAGTCCTACGTTTTCAGTGAGTTGTCCGCTTTTGCGTTCTTCGGTCAGCGCTTGTATTTGTAGTTGACTTTCGACATTGCCGCCTTGATGAAAAAGCCGATACATGCCATTCAACTGTTTTTTCAAAGGCATATCAACGAATTTATCCCCGTCTTTATCAATTTTATTTTGAAACGTGCTGCCGTGCAAAAGCAAACCCATAGCAGTTTTATCGTTTACCACTTTGTTCAAATGAACGTTGGCTTCCATGCGCCCCGTTTGCTCACCGAAAAGGTTAACAAATAGCTTTTTGGCTTCGCCGGGTTTTTCAATTTCAGTATTAATTTGACCGGTTATTGCTTGAAAACCATTTTTTACGCTGCCGGCTCCTTTTGAAATATCAATGCCGCGCAGCCAAGTGCCGGGTATATATTCCAGCGCGTAAGGCGTCGCCAAACCGTAAAAATCAGGACGGTTTTCGACCAATAATTGTGTGTAAATACCCCTCAGTCCGAGCATCTGAATTTCCTTTGCGCCCGTGATAGCGTCCGCGTAAGCCACATCTACTGAACCATTGGTTTCAAAACTTTCAGAAAGATTGCAGCAAGGGGCTTTTTTCAATTCATTGCTGCCTATTTTCTCTACATTTCGAGCGTCTAATGTGGAAACCGCATTGTCTTGTTTTTTACCTCGTATCTCTACTTGATTCAAAACCTTCGGCTCTTTCAAGTCAATAGTTACCTCCGTTTGGTCTTTTTTCAAAGTCAACATCACCATTTCATAGCCGACAAATTCTATGTGAATCATGGTTTCAGTAGTCTTTCGAGGTAGCTCAAAACGCCCGTTCTCATCAGTCAAAGTTTCCGCACTTTTATCCATCCAATAGACGTGAGCACCTACGACGGGCTCATTTTTAGCATCTTTTACCAAGCCCTTCACATTTTGTGCTTGAATCGAAAAAGCAGCGATGAGTAAAATTATGAGCGATAATATCTTGATTTTCATTAATTTATATATTTATAAAAAAACATTTTGCCAGAAGAGACCCCTCAGTACTGAACGTTATTTTTTATAATAACGTAAAATACTCAGGGGCTCAATCGATAACCAATTACTTCGATTTCTTCTTCACTTCCACTAAGTCCATACCGCATTTGGCGCACTTACCAGCTTTTGCGGAAGCCGGTTCGCATTTCATTGGGCATTCATACATCGCGCTTTCTGTCGCTTTTGCAGCCTTTTTTGTTTTAGCCGCTTTTTTAGTAGCTGCTGGCTTTTCAGTCTTAGCTGCCTGAGTTGGAGCATTTTGAGCAAAAGAAACAGCCGCAGCGCATGTGAACAGGGCAATTATCAAAACGAGTTTTTTCATTGAAAAAAATATTTAAAGATTAATAAAATGATTATTTATTGTCATGGACTTCTACACCATCCCGATATTTGCAACAATCAGGCAATTTGCCATAAGCCTTATCATCCGCTTTCACTTTTTCAGTATCGTGACCCGCAGCGGTTATGCGATTTCGAATAGTTTCATTAGTCGCTTTTTTGGAATCATAAGAGACCGTCAGAGCTTGTTTTTTGGAATCCCAAGCAGCGTTTTTTACACCTCTTACGCCGTATACAGCTGTTTCGATGCGGCGTTTGCACATACCACACACGCCCGTCACTTTGATGGTATCAGTTATCAAACTCGATGACGATAATGGTGTATTTGTTGACGTGCCAGATTGTTGAGCAGTGGCATATGAAGATATGAGGATAGCAGCTACAAGTCTGAGGATTGACATCAGAGATTTCATTCTTATTCTTTTTTAAAATGTTTTTAAAATAATACGTAAATTATTGAAAATGAAACACTTATGCTTCTTGACTACGCAAGCCAAAAGCATTCCAAAGAGGACGATGATATCTCTAACAACGATAAACTTGGATAAAATTCAGCAATTTTCGACCGTAATACTGAGGGGGTGCTCGGTCAGCTACGAGCGGCTGAATGTCAGAAAGGAAAGTAATTTTTGAAGTAAAATTAAAATTATGATGTAACGAAACTAACACGTCGAAAACGGGTATTTTCGGGAGGTCATTTTTTTGAAACTCAAGAAATTTAAGGTCTGCTTTGACATATTTTTTATTATGCTTCGAGCAATCTTTATGTAGTTTTACAGGCTCAAGGCAACTCATCGCTTTTTGACAACACGGCGGCAATTGAGCCATTTCGGGGTCAATAGACTCCTCTTTTTTACATTTATCATCAATCTCAAAAAGCGATACTTCATATTGACCTAAACACAGACAATACATGGTGTTCACACTGAAGCCCATCGTCGAAATCAAGATGACGACAATGAGAAAACCAACGGTTATATTTTTTAAAATGCTTTTCAAAATTGATTGATAAGAAAAAATTTTCAAATTAATTGCAAAGTTACGGCAAAATTGGGATTTATGTTTCACAAACTTATCACGTTGACAAATGATTTCAACCATTTCTGGAATTCTGAAAAAATGACCTTTGAATTTTAATACGCTTACAAAGCCAAAACAGTATCTTTATGATAATTGTTTATGAATGTCTTTTTGTCAGTCAACAATTTGTTTTACCTGACAAAATTTCATTTCATTTTTAATTTTTTAAAGAAAATACGCCATTTTTATTCAAAAAACTAACTGGTTTTTAATTTGTATCAAAAAGAGCAATACTAAAAATAAAACTATGACATACGACAATTTCACGATTAAAGCCCAAGAAAGTATTCTGAAATCCCAGCAATTGGCGGGTGAGAACAACCAACAAATGGTGGACACCGCCCATTTACTGAGGGGTATCCTCTCGGAAGATGAAAATATAGCGGGCTTCCTTTTGAAAAAAGTGGGCGTCAATATGGCGACACTCGAAAGCGAATTGGAGAAACTCATCCAAAGTTTTCCTAAAATACAAGGCGGCGTGGATAAGCAATACTTATCAGGCGAAGCCAATAAAGTTTTGAGCAAAGCAAAATCGTTGGCTAAGGAATTTGGAGATGAATTTATCCCCGTCGAATTGGTTTTACTCGCTATCGTCCAAGGCAATGACCGTACAGGTAAATTGCTCCGTGAGCAAGGGGCAACCGATGAAAATGTGAGGAAAGCCATTACTGAACTTCGCAAAGGACGCAAAGTGACAGACCAAGGCTCTGAAAATACCTACAATGCCCTTTCAAAATATGCTATCAACCTCAATGAGCGGGCTGAAAATGGTAAGCTCGACCCTATCATCGGGCGCGACGATGAGATTCGGCGCGTGCTACACATATTAAGTAGGCGTCAAAAAAATAATCCGATTGTGATTGGCGAAGCAGGCGTTGGTAAAACGGCAATCGTAGAAGGCATTGCACACCGCATCATCCGCGGCGACGTACCTGAATCCTTGAAAAGTAAGCGCATTTATTCATTGGATATGGCGTCGCTCATTGCAGGAGCAAAGTACAAAGGCGAGTTTGAAGAGCGTTTGAAAGCAGTTGTGAAAGAGGTAGAAGATTCAAATGGTGAGATTATTTTGTTTATTGATGAAATTCATACGCTTATAGGTGCAGGTGGCGGCGGCGGTGCTATGGATGCTGCCAATATTTTAAAACCGGCTTTGAGCCGCGGTGAATTAAGGACTATTGGAGCTACGACACTTGATGAATATCAGAAATATTTTGAAAAAGATAAAGCATTAGCCCGTCGTTTTCAACCAGTTATGGTGGATGAGCCAAGCGTTGAGGATACGGTCTCAATACTGAGGGGTCTTCAAGAACGCTATGAAAATTACCATAAAGTAAAGATTTTGGATGAGGCATTAGTAGCCGCTGCGGAGTTGAGTCATCGCTATATTTCAGACCGACACTTGCCTGATAAAGCGATTGACTTGATAGACGAGGCAGCAGCCCGCTTGCGTTTGGAATTGGATAGTGTACCTGAAGAGATTGACGAGTTAGATAGAAAACTTCGCCAATTGGAAATCGAAAGAGAAGCAATCAAACGAGAAAATGAGCCTAAAAAATTAGGCGTTTTAAATGAGCAAATTGCCAACCTTCAACAGCAACTGAACAGTGTAAAAGCTAAATGGGAAGAAGAAAGGGGTATAGTCGAAGTTATTCAGGAGTCAAAACGCAAAGTTGAAGAACTCGAATTGAAAGCGACTAAAGCAGAGCGCGAAAGCAATTATGAAGAAGTGGCGCGCATTCGCTATGGTGAAATCAAGGAGGAAGAGAAAATTCTGCACATGGCAGAAGAAAAACTTAAACTGTTGACACCTGAAAATCGCTTGACGAAAGAGGAAGTTAATGCGGACGATATTGCCGAAGTAGTGGCTCGTTGGACAGGCATCCCGATTGCGAAAATGATGCAATCCGAAAAGGATAAATTGCTCAAATTGGAAGAACAAATCGGGGAGCGTGTGATTGGTCAGAGAGAGGCTATTGAAGCCGTTTCAGACGCTATTAGGCGTTCACGCGCGGGCTTGCAAGATGAAAAACGTCCGATTGGGTCTTTCATTTTTTTAGGACCTACAGGGGTTGGTAAAACCGAATTAGCGAAAGCATTAGCGGATGTATTATTCGATGATGAAGCCGCCATGACGCGCATAGATATGAGCGAATATCAAGAGAAACACACCGTTTCAAGGCTTGTCGGTGCGCCTCCGGGCTACGTGGGTTATGATGAAGGAGGGCAGTTGACGGAATCAGTGCGTCGTCGTCCATATCAGATTATTTTGTTGGATGAAATAGAAAAAGCACATCCTGACACCTTTAATGTGCTGCTTCAAGTGCTGGATGACGGGCGTTTGACGGATAATAAAGGGCGCGTGGCTAATTTTAAAAATACTCTCATAATCATGACTTCTAACTTGGGTTCTGATAAAATATTGGATAATTTTGAAGGCTTAGAAGATGTTTCTGATAAGCAACGGGCTGAAATTATTGAGGAAACCAAGAAGGATGTGATGGTCATTTTGAAAGAAAATATGCGCCCTGAATTCTTGAATCGGATAGATGAAACTATCGTATTCCACCCCCTCAGTAAAGGCGATGTTAAATCCATTTTGAACATCCTTATCAGGGATATTAATGAAATGTTGAAAAAACAAGAGCTTTTCATTTACCCAACGGATGCTGCCTTCGATTTCATTGCAGCCGAGGGCTATGAGCCGCAATTCGGCGCTCGTCCCTTAAAACGTGCTTTGCAAAAAGAATTGATTAATGAATTATCTAAGCAAATATTGATGGGTAAATTTCAAAAAGGCGATAAAATAGTGGTGGACGCTCATTTGGGTAGTTTGACTTTTGAGGTGAAGAAAGTGGAGGAAAAAGTAGAAACTAAAGCAAAAACAAAAAGCGAAGCTTAGAATTTTGGAGAGATAAAATATAGCCGAAAGATGTTGAAAATCTTTCGGCTTTTTTATTTGGTTCTAACTGCTTTAAGTTCTTTAACTTTTTTAACTTTAATGTTTTAATTTAACGAATAAGCAACTGCGAAGCTATGATTTCACGTAGTTCTATTTAAGTACCAAGAAAACAAGTAATATTCATAGCCGTTCAATTTCAAAACGTTGAAGATTAAAAATGATTGAATTTAGGGCTATTGAATCACCTTACAACATGACAGAAAAAGAATTACTGATGCATCTCGAAGGCTGTCGAGCGGGTGAGCGCACGAGCCAACAGCGCGTGTATGGGCATTTTTATGGCTATGCCCTGACCGTCTGTAGTCGCTATGCATCCACGAATGATGAAGCAAAAGAAGTATTGAATGATGCTTTTTTCAAGATTTTTACTAAAATTGACCATTATAACCCTGATTATCCATTTAAAGGTTGGTTGCATAGAGTGGTTGTTAATACAGCGATTGACCGTTATCGGAGCAGACAAAATCAACCCATTACGGAGGATATTTCTCAAGCACAAAGCGTAGAAATAGAAACCGAAGTTGTCGAAAACCTTACCAGAGAAGAAATTTTTAAAATGGTTCAGTATTTACCGCCTGCCTATCGGACGGTGTTCAACTTGTTCGTGGTGGATGGTTTTACGCACCCCGAAATTGCTCAAAAACTCAATATTACTGAGGGAGCATCCAAATCCAACCTGTCGAAAGCACGGATGAAATTGAAAAAAATGCTGACCACTAACGCTAACGAAATTGATTGGATTCCTAAACGACCCTAAATACCACGCTACTTTTTTTAAACAATTTGTTTATTTTCAATTAACCTATTGATACCGAATCATTTATACTTAAATTAATATAATTATTTTTCAATTGATTGCAAAATGAACGATAAAGATTTCGATAAATTTTTTTCGAAGGGATTGAGTGAAGAACCCAAAAATGCATATGATGAGCGGGATTGGGAAAATTTAGCACAAAAGCTCGATGCACACAATGCGCCTGTGGTAGTGCCACCAACGGCTGTAAATAAAGGGAAAACATTGTGGTTAGCTTTGCTTTTACTCCTCTCGTTGGGCGTAAATGGTTGGTCTTCATTGAAAGCAAACGAAGCTGAACATCGAAATGAAACGCTTTTAAATGAGTTGAAAAGTTTAAAAACCATTATAGAAAATCAAAATAAACAGACTGAAATCAAGACGATTATTCAAAGAGATACTGTTATCATTTATAAATATTTACCTGTTCCTTCAAATCTTAATGAAAGAAAAAGGTTGATTTCACCATTTAATTTATCAGAACACACCCCCTCATTTATCCCTTCGGGAGTATTTTTACCAAAAGGGCAACTTTTTGAAGGAAAAAATAAAAAATTAAGTGCAGCAGAAAATACACAATTGGTTGATAATCAACTAATTAATAAAGAGAAAGGAAATGATTTAGATAAAACGAGTAGTGAAGAAGATAAATCTAATGTGGTATCTCGTTTGGCAATAAATGATTTTTTACCGCTTAAAAATGAGCGACTATTAATGGCATTAAAAAGTCAAAAAGAAGTGACACCCCCTCAGTTGTCGGCATTAAAATATCTATCTTCGATTATCAAGCCAGTGCCCTCCAATCGTTTTTTTATAGGACCCAGTGGCGGGTTGATTTATTACCATGCATCTTGGTTGAATAAAGATAATATAGAAGTTTTTCGCAATGAAAAAAGTTATCAAGTAGGATTGAAAATGGAATATGCTTTATCCAACCATTGGAGAGTGGTGCTTGGGGGAGATTATTGTCCTTTTAATTTTCAGATTTATTGGCAGGATAGCCGCTATAATTTACCCCAGCCGACAGCCTATTTTACTAATAATCCGAATATAAAATTCATTTCTGTTAAGGCAAAACAATCGCTTGTTCAAGGTTCATTGGGTATAAAACATTATTTTACGGGCAACAGATTTCGACCTTATATAGGCGGTGGCTATGCTATCATGCGCATTTTGCCTTTTGAAGCTGAGTATGAATATTTGGAGGGGAACAAGGTGGTTTATACAAAACCTTTCCAAAATACAATCACCATCAATAACTTGTTAATGCTGAACGGTGGTTTCGAATACCGACTAAATGCTCGGTTATTTGCTCAAATGGATGTTTTTTACAATAAAGACATTAATAAAACACAAAAAACTTATGATTTATTTGGGCTTAAAGGCACTTTATTGTTTGGATTTCAATAAAAAGGCTCTAATCATGTCCTTTGATGGATAGGTAAAATAATATGAAAAATTGAACCTTCATTGAGATTAGAATCTACAAAGATGATTCCATGATGATTATCAACTATTTTTTTACAAATAGCTAACCCTATACCTGTTCCATCATATTGATCTCGGCGATTGAGCCTTTGGAAAATAACAAAAATCTGTTGATTATATTTTTGCTCAAAGCCTATACCATTGTCACTAATCACTATTTCGCAATAAGACAATTGCCTATTCAGATTAGGGTATTTCTTGATGGCTTCTTGAGTGAGTATGTGCGTCGAAATATTTATGACAGGTATCACATCTGTTTTAGAAAATTTCAATGCATTGCTCAATATATTGTAAAATAGCTGATTGATATGAAGCGGAATGGCTTCTATAACAAGCATTTTCTCATAATGAATGAGTGCTTTTTTCTGCTCTATCACCAACTCAAAATCGCTCAAAACGTTTTTAATAACTTCATTCAAATCTGTTTTAACAAATAGTTTTTCTTGATTGAGGAGTCGAGAGTATTCCAATAAATCTAAAATCAGCTTTGCCATTCGCCTTGCAGATTCTTCAATTTTACTCAAGAAAGACTGCGCTTCTTCAGGCAAATTAGCCTTATATTTATCTTGAAGACGAGAAGAAAAAGTCATGATTTTTCGCAAAGGCTCTTGCAAATCATGGGAAGCAATATAAGAAAAAGACGCTAACTCTTCATTTTGCTTTTCTAAGTCAATATTCATTTGCTCCAGTAGAAGAGTTGCTTTTTTTTCTTTGCTGATGTCTTGAATTGTTCCGACAAGTAACCTTTCCCCCGAAGTGTTAATAATCATCCCTGTGCTTTTGGTATAAAATGACTGTCCATCCTTAGTAACCATTCTAAATTCCCACTCATTCACTTCATGAGATTCAATTACTTTCTGGATTTGCTTCATCACATAATCCAAATCATCCGCATGAATATGATTTTTAAACTGATCTTTTAAAGTTTTAAACTCGCTGGGCTCATATCCTAACAATTTGAAAAAATTATCTGAATAAGTAGATTCAGCCGTATCTAAATTCCAAGAATAATTGCCTTGTCCAGAACTTTCCTCAGCATGTCTGAACAATTCATTTTGAAAAACTAATTGCTTATTCAAGTTTTCTAACTTTATTTCAGCGTTTTTTTCTTCTGTTATATTATTAGCAGTGACAGTTACGCCATTGTTGTTGAGACTAATAATAGAGGCTTCAAACCAAATTGTTCCATTGTTTTTAATGCTTTTAACTTCATATTTATCAGGATTACCAGTCGTGACACATTTCACTAATCTTTCAAATACGCCATTTGAAAATATATTTGGGAAAATTTCTTTGCATGTTTTTCCTATAATTTGTTCCTGATTCATATTGGTATAAGCAAACATTTCATCATTGCAATATACAATTTTAAAATCTGAAATTTTCTTATCTTCATCATAAATGGCTTCATAATAGGCTATGATGTTTTTAGTAGTATTCAATACAGATTGAAGGAAAGCTCTTGATTGTTTTAATTGGTAGGTACGTTCTAAAACTTTTTGTTCTAACTCTGACATAAAGTTTTTTTGATCTGTAATATCTGTTACCATACCATACATTCGGATTGGCTCCATTTGGATGTTAAAAATTACTTTACCATATACCTTTACCCAATGAATAGAGTTGTCGGGGTGGATGATTCGAGCTTCATATTTGAGCAATCCATTTGTAATAGCATCCGCTACAGCTTTATTTCTAATGGATAAATCGTCGGGATGGAAAGCATTAATTAAATCTTGATGGCTCACATTTTTTTGACCATTAAATCCGAAAATATCTATAACCCTTTGTGAATTAATAAACTCTTGGCTTTGTAAATCCCAATCGAAAGTACCCATTTCAGCGGCTTCTATCGCTAAGCGAGTACGTAATTCAGCGTCTTCAATTTTTTTATGGGAGTCAAATTGTTCACTAATATCTCTTGTAAAACACCGGGTATGAATAAATTCTCCATCTTTGACAAGAGCATTTGAATTAATGATAACGTTTTTGATAATACCATCTTTCCGAACCAATCTGGCAGGATAATTTTTAAGTGTTTCCCCCTTTATAAGGCGGGAAAGTATATCGTTTATCACGTCTTTGTCAGCATGAAAATCACTGATTAAATTGCCTATATATTCTTGCGTAGAATAACCTAAAAAATCGAGTTCTGCTTGATTAGCCCATACGATTCGCCCTTTCTTGTCCACCCAATGAAGGGGTACTGAAGCGTTTTCAATAAAATCAGAAAGTTCCTCTGTTTTCAAAGACAAATTCCTTATTATTTGCTCTTTTTCCTGCAAACTTTTATGTAGTTCTTGTAGATTTTCCATATTATTTATGTAGCAACTTAAATAAAAAATAGTGGAATAAAATAACTGATAATATTACCCCCTCAGTATTTGGCATTAAAAAAAAGTAAAATTTCAATCGGATGCCATCGAGATTGATAAAATAAATCAAAATCTTTACTTTTATATTAAAATTACCTAAGTTTATACCCATTTAGAAAATGCCAATTCACTCAAATAACTAAAAAATGATGAACCAACAAAAAATAGTGATGATAGTAGATGACGATATGGATGATATTGAATTTTTCTGCGAAGCATTAAATGAAATAGATGCCTCTGTTCAATACCTAACAGCATTAAACGGTGTGGATGCTCTTAGTAAACTACGAAAAGATGATATTGTTTTACCTCATTTCATATTTTTAGATTTAAATATGCCACGAATGGATGGTAAACAATTGCTCAAAGAACTCAAAAGTGATTTTGTCCTAAGAGATATACCGGCTATTGTTTATTCTACATCATCTATGCCCGCCGATATAGAAGAAACTAAAGCCTTAGGTGCCTCATATTTTTTGACCAAACCCTCTAGTTTTAAAAAACTTTGTGATGATATTCATCTTGTTCTGAAGCAATTTGGTTAGAAGATACAATTGAGAAGGGTGAGTAAATTATAATAAATTGTTTAAAAACAAAAGCCACATGACATCCAATTATGCGGTTTTTTATTATCTAAAGTAGTGTTTTAATTTGAGTATCGAAGCCACATCTATAATGAAAAGTTGGGTGAATACTGAGGGGCGCTTGCAATTTCGTTAAACTCTAACCGAAGCTGATAGATATAAGATGCTAATGCTTATAACGTGAAGCCTCAACAATGTTAAACTCAATGTTATAAGCCATTTTTCCTTTATCTAAATTGTTTGGGTTTCAGCTTTTGACTTGCAAGTTCTGCTATTTCGCTAATTCTTTTTTGTCTGGTTTCTGGTAGTTTAGCCAGGGCAAGCCATTGTAAAAAAGCTTTTTTACAGATTTGCTTAAACTTAAAAAGAAGTCTTTTGAACCTTATTTAGTTTGGAATTCTTCTTCCCAGTCTTTGGGTATTATTAATTCTTCTACATCGTCTAAAATTGTCCACGAACCATTTTGTTTTGCCGTTTCTATGCTTGCATAACCTGCTTGTGTAAGTCCTTCATCAATTAATCGCTGCACTGCTGGGTATAAAAAGACAGGGGGCGGTTTTCCGCCCCTTGTCTTACTTTGCTTTTCGGCAACAATTTGCCTTTCCGTTTGTATAAGGACAATCCTCTGTCCCTTTGTAAGGACAGTTCTCAACAATCGGGCAATCGGGTTGTCCTGCCTTCGGGCAGTTTAAATACTCGGGGCAATCTTTTGTTCCCGCCAATGGGCAATCACTTTTAGAAGAAGTCGAAGTGAACCCATAAATAGTTGCACAAACTGCAAGCGCAACCATTGTCAAAATTAAAGCAACTTTCTTTTTCATTGTTTTTACTTTAAAAGGTGAAAGAAATTTGAATTTACAACACAAAGATGCTTCGGGCGAGGGGGTGTTCTCCAAATTTTTTCAAAAGTTTTTTTTCTCTATCCGCTTTTATCTTCACTCCGATTTCGGTTATTTCTTTGAATTTTTCAACGAGTTCGTTGAGTTCAAACTTTGGAAACCGAGTCTTGATGAAGTCAATTTTTTCTTCATTGCCGCAATTTCCAGGGCAAGACTCCACGATCTCTACAATTTTCAGAGCAAGTGCTTTTCTGTAAACATCGTCAAGTAAAAGGTTGTAAGTCGTGTCCAGTCCTACGCTCGCGGCTTTGAATTGGGTAATTATTTTTTCAAGGTCCGTTTCGTTGTCCAACATTTGTATAAGCCCACCTATTTGTCCCTGAATGGTAGTCAACCGTGTTTTAATATCTGATGTAAGGTCTTTTTGCAACATTGTTTGAAATGTTTGTCAAATTTAGTTATCACACTATTTTTTCAGCATTAAGGTACAAATGTTTGATGTTATTTTTATTTTTTGGGTTTCCGACAACGGGTGCACTGCCGTCATACCCGCCGCGTTTGGGTTTTGTTGAGCGTCGGCTTCGTTTGTTCAGCACATTTTTTTCAATATCTAATTTGCATACCCCTCAGTATTTTGCCTTTTTTTAAGCCTTTTTTAGTGTTTCAATGGCAACAACTCTTGTCTTCTTGTATTGGTGGACATTTTACTGTTCCATAGCTACAATAAACACAACAATCTCCTTGATTGGGCTTTAATACTTTCTTGCAATTCTCACACTCGTAAAAATATTGACAAGCATCTATCGGCATGGTTTCTTCTTTTTTATGTTCGCAGTTCGGGCAAGTAATTGTTGATTGCAAAACAACATTTACTTGTTTCGAGGTTTTTACGGTTGTCAAAGTACCCCCCTCAGTATTTCCGAAGATTTTGACCTTCAAAGTATCAAAAAATTGGCTGAAATTATTTTGTTTCATTACGATATTATTTTATGATTTATGGCTTTGTAGCCTGTTGAATTTATGGATTTTATGATGTCGTTTATCGTTGTCTGTTTGTCGTCAAAAGATACTATGGCATTGCCCTTTTCGTATGAAACGATTACTTCTGTTATACCTTTCAATTTGTTGATTTCTGATTTTACATGATGTTCGCAACCTGTACAAGTCATCCCCTCTATCTTAAATTCAACTTTCTGAATGGTCATTGTTGTGATTACAATGGTCTGATTTTCCGCTTTTGGAAAAAAGACGTGAGCATAACTTGGGAAAGACAACAACAAGGCGGAGACCACCGTGACGATGCTTAAAAAAGACTTGGTTTGCATAAATGGTGCTTTCTGTTCAACATGGCAACCACAATCGTCAATCGGTTGCGGTTTAAGTTTTTGATACCATGCAAAACCCAAAACCAAAACAGTTGAACCGATGAAATAAGGTCTTGCAGGCTCAAGCCATGAAAAAGTAGAAGCAAGTCCGCTTGTCCCTGCAACAATTGCTATAACAGGCATAATACAGCAAAGTGAAGATGCCAAAGCCGTTAAAATGCCCAAATTTGGTAGTGAAATACGCTGTTTCATATTGCAAATTCTTTTTGTTGAACGTGATTAAATAACGGATTGATAATGTCGGCATGATTAGGTTTCAAGGCGTAAAATATCGTTTGTCCTTCTTTACGAAACTGAATAAGATTTGCGTCTTTGAGTTTGCGAAGGTGTTGAGAAACGGCTGGTATAGTCATGCCTAAAATGTCCGACAAGTCACAAGGACAAAGTTCGTCCTCTTGGTCGAGTAGGTACAAAATTTTTAATCGCACCTCGTTTCCTGCTAAACTCAAAACTTGGGCAAGGTTCTCAAATGACTGTTCAGCCACTTTCAATTTTTTCTTACAAGCCTGAATTTGAACAGGGTCGGCAAGTAATCTGATACAAATATTGTCTTGATTGCTATTCATACTTTTTTATTTTATAACGCTACAAAGTTACTGCTTATTTTATTATTTAAGCAAATTCTTAAATAATATTTTTTTTAAAACCTCAACCTCCTTTATTTTGGTTGGGGGTTTTATTTTTTTATTTTTATGCTTCTATCTAACAGTTTCTAATTTATTGACAATCAATTAGTTACAAAGCTGATTTCTTCAGGTTTGACGTTGAAGGCTTTCATTTTGCGTTGCAAATTTT
>JAYTON010000311.1:0-5305 GCA_043747725.1 Saprospiraceae bacterium | reverse complement strand
ATACCCGTTATTTTAGGCGGTTTGGTCTTATTTGGATACTATGCACTGAGGGGGGAGTATAATCAAAGGAATGAGTAAGCATATAACACTATTATTATTATAACCACGTCACTTTAGGGCGTGGTAGGTTAAAAAGCAAGCAAAAGGCTTTAGCCACTCATCTAAAAGCTAAAAAAGTGAATGGCTAAAGCCAAATTAAGGCGCAATTCTCTGACCACGCCCTAAAGGGACGTGGTTATTCATTAACATCGTTTAAATTGATTCCATTTTTTTTTAAATTAGAACCAATTATGAGCTACATTATCAAAACAATAGAGCAGTATAAATCCGATTACGCCCGCAGTGTCGAAAATCCTGAAGCCTTTTGGGCAGACCACGCCGCCCGCTTCACGTGGCGCAAAAAATGGGATAAAGTGTTGGAATGGGATTTCGTCAAGCACAATGTGCAATGGTTTATCAACGGCAAACTCAATATTACTGAAAATGCTTTAGACAGACACCTCCAAACGCAGCCCAACAAACCCGCCATCATCTGGGAACCCAACGACCCGAACGATGAAGGGCTGACGCTCACGTATAAAGAGTTGCACGAAAAGGTGTGTCAATTCGCCAATGTCTTGAAGGCAAAAGGCGTGGTGAAAGGCGACCGCGTCTGTTTATATATGCCCATGATTCCTGAATTAGCGATTGCAACGCTCGCTTGTGCGCGGATTGGAGCCATTCATTCGGTCGTGTTCGGCGGTTTCTCTGCCCAAGCCGTGGCTGACCGGATCAACGATTCGGCTTGCAAAGTATTGGTCACTTCCGACGGCGCATTCAGAGGCAATAAAGAAATCAAACTGAAAGATATTGCTGATGAAGCCTTATCGAGCACCCCCTCAGTATCCAGCGTGATTGTGGTCAAAAGAACCAATAGTTTTGTGCATTGGCATCCCACCCGCGATAAATGGTGGCATCAAGAGATGGAAAATGCCTCCACCGAATGCCCCGCTGAAGAAATGGATAGCGAAGACATGCTCTTCATTCTCTACACCTCCGGCTCAACGGGCAAGCCCAAAGGCGTGGTGCATACAACGGGCGGCTACATGATATATGCCCATTATACCTTTGAAAATGTCTTTCAATGTGGTAAAAATGATGTGTTTTGGTGTACAGCCGATATTGGTTGGATTACAGGGCATTCCTATATTGTTTATGGACCACTCCTCGCAGGCGCTACGACAGTGATGTTCGAGGGCGTTCCGAATTGGCCCGATGCAGGGCGTTTTTGGGAGGTGATTGATAAACACAAAGTCAATCAATTCTATACCGCACCGACAGCTATCCGCGCGCTGATGGCGGCGGGTTTGCAATATGTAGCACCGTATTCTTTAGCGAGTTTGAAAACATTGGGCTCGGTCGGCGAGCCCATTAACGAAGAAGCGTGGAATTGGTACTATAAATACATCGGTAAAAGCCGTTGTCCGCTCGTGGATACTTGGTGGCAAACAGAAAACGGCGGTATTATGATTTCGCCGATTCCGAACGTCACGCCCCTCAAGCCGACGATGGCGACACTGCCATTGCCCGGTATTCAACCCTGTTTGCTCACCACCGAAGGAAAAGAAATAGAAGGCAACGATGTAGAAGGCTTATTGTGCATCAAATTCCCTTGGCCCGGCATCATCCGCACCACTTATGGCGACCATGAACGGGCGCGAGCGGTGTACTTCGGACCTTTCCCAGGATATTATTTCACAGGCGATGGTGCGCGGCGCGACCACGATGGTTACTACCGGATTATCGGCAGAGTGGACGATGTCATCAATGTATCAGGTCATCGCATCGGTACGGCGGAAGTGGAAGACGCTATCAATAAACACCCGTTTGTTGTCGAGTCAGCGGTGGTTGGTTATCCGCATGACATCAAAGGGCAGGGAATTTATGCTTTTGTTATTTGCGATAGAGAGATTCACAGCGAAAAAGCCTTCAAAGACGAAGTGCTAATAGAGGTGACTAAACAAATAGGGGCAATAGCCAAACCCGATATTATCCAAGTGGTAACAGGCTTACCCAAGACGCGTTCGGGTAAAATCATGCGCCGCATTTTGCGAAAAATTGCGGAAGGGGATGTTTCTAATTTGGGCGATATTACTACCCTACTCGACCCCTTAGTCGTGGAGAGTATTAAGGAAGGTGCGCCGACTTTGAAAAAGGAGAAAAGCTAAATAAGCTAAGAATAGCGACAGCGAACAAACCTATAAGGTTTTCAAAAACCTTATAGGTTTAATTATCAACAATTTACACATTTTATTTTGAATAAAATGATTGAATAATAGCTTTTTGTACTAATCATTTGATAGTTCTGCAAAAAAATTAATACATGACCTACGAATCCCTCTACGAGCGTAGTCTCAGCAACCCCGAAGGCTTTTGGCGCGAACAAGCGCAAGCCATTCATTGGTTCAAGTTCCCCAAAACGATTTTATCGAAAGATAAAGAAGGATTGTATCGCTGGTACAAAGGCGGTAAGCTAAACACTTGTTATTTAGCAGTGGACAACCATGTAGAAAACGGACGCGGCGATCAAACGGCTATTATCTACGATTCACCGGCTACGGGCGTGAAAAAGCAATACACGTATCGCCAATTGCAACACGAAGTCGCCAAATTTGCCGGATTACTGAGGGGACTCGATGTAGCGAAAGGGGATAGAGTCATTATATATATGCCTGTGATACCAGAGGTTACTTTTGCGATGCTGGCGTGTGCGCGCTTAGGAGCGATTCATTCGGTGGTGTTCGGTGGCTTTGCCGCGCATGAATTAGCGGTTCGGATTGATGACGCTACGCCAAAAGTGCTGCTCATGGCAAGCGGTGGCAAGGAGTTAGAAAAAATAATACCTTATAAACCGATTGTGGATAGAGCCTTAGAGGAAGCCGAACACAAGGTTAAACACGTGGTCTGCTATCAACGCGACTTCGTAACGGCAGATTTACTGAGGGGTCGGGACAATGATTGGCAAGAACTTTTGGAAAACTCGCAGCCTGTTTCAGAATGTGTACCGGTGGATGCTATCGATCCGCTCTACATTATTTATACATCGGGAACAACGGGCAAACCCAAGGGCATTTTACGCGATAACGGCGGTCATGCGGTGTCCTTATATTTTTCGTTGAAATATGTTTATGGTATTCAAACGGGTGATATCTTTTGGGCAGCGAGCGATGTGGGTTGGGCGGTCGGACATTCATTTATGATTTATGCGCCTTTGATAATGGGTTGCACCACTATTATTTATGAAGGCAAGCCCATCAAGTCGCCTGATGCGGGCGTGTTTTGGCGCATCATTTCAGAATATGGTGTTAAAGTGTTTTTTACCGCACCCACCGCGATTCGAGCGATTCGGAAAGAAGATCCAACAGGAGAATTGTTCAAACAGTATGATTTGTCTCAATTGAAATACCAATTTTTAGCTGGCGAGCGATGCGACGTATCCACATTCGATTGGTTGAGCGAGCAGCTCAATCGCCCTGTGATTGACCATTGGTGGCAGACGGAGTCGGGCTTTCCGATGCTCACTAATTTTGCTGGTCTTGATTTATTCCCAATTGTACCGGGCAGCGCAGGTAAGCCTGTACCGGGCTTTGATATTCAGATATTAGATGAAAATTTAAATACACAGCCGCCTGATACTGAGGGGGCAGTAGCGATACGCTACCCCTTGCCGCCAGGCTGTTTGCCGACGCTTTGGAACGATACGGCACGGTTCAAAGATGCTTATTTAGCCACATATCCGGGTTTTTACTTCTCAGGTGACGGTGGCTATAAAAATACTGAGGGGTATGTATTCATCACGGGACGCATCGACGATGTCATCAACGTAGCCGGTCATCGCCTTTCTACGTCTGCTATAGAGGAAATAGTGGCATCGCACCCTGCTGTAGCGGAGTGTGCGGTCGTCGGCATAGAGGATGAGATGAAAGGGCAAGTACCTGTGGGCTTCATACTGCTCAAAAGCGGCGAAGATATTGCCGAAAAACAACTTGAAGACGATTTAATACAAATGGTGCGACAACAACTCGGTGCGGTGGCTTATTTTCGCCGCGCCGTGATAGCCAAGCGATTACCTAAGACCCGCTCGGGGAAAATATTGCGTAAAATCATGCGGCATATTGCCGATGGCAAGCCTTTCAGCGCACCTTCTACTATTGAAGACATAACGGTTTTGGATGAATTGAGGGAGTTGATGGCTGAAAAGGGAATTGGAATGGCATTCTTAAAATCGTGAAAACAAAAAATCCTTTAAGCCGTGCGGCTTGAAGGATTTTATTCTCAGGACACTTTAACGTTTCGCTTTGTTAATGGGTCTGAACTGAAAAAGAGTTATTGCATTTAAGTTCATTGGGATAAACTTAATTCTGCTTTTTCAAATGACCATCGAGCGAAAGACAATAAATCAAAATTCATGGGATGTATAATCTGAATTGTTTATATACATTTCAATTTATATAATTTTGTTTGCATTCAATTTCTACACAAATTTAACCTTTTATTAACAAGTGCGAAATACCCGAATAATGGTATTTTGTATATACAAAAATCGAAAATTTTTAATGCTTTTATTTGAATAGCTTTAAACTGAATTTTTTTTGTAAAACATTGGTTTTAAATAAGTTAAATATGACAATTTATCTAACTATTGAGTAAATACGGAATACGGACATCATATTTTGTTTCAATAGAAGCACTCCGATGTTGAGGATGATTCCATACACGCATCTTATCATCTTGAAGAATAATAAGCAAACCGATGCCTTCATCCTTACATAAATTGAGTAATGCCATAGGTTCAATAAAAGACTTTCTTTTAAAAATTTCATCTCCTACGACAAGCCAATTTTCATTGGCGGGCAATCGACAATCGGGTATAAATTGATACAATGAAAGGTTTGAGGACTGCTTTAATTCTCGACCCAAATCCTCAGCTCTAAAAATTGAGTATGCATAATAGACGACAAAAGCGAAGCATCCCATCATAAAAGCACCCATTGGCGCTCCGAATGGAAAAAGTCCAATAAAAATAATCATGCCTGCTATCATTGATTCTGTCAAAACAAAAGATCTATTTGGTTGAGGAATGCGAATATTGGCTTGAAGCCAGTCTTTATTTTTTTCAAAATGCGCGACATCAAAAGGTGTGACAGACACCAATACATGTCGCCCATCTTGCTGAAAAGTCAAAGCACCTTCCAGCAATTCGCCTGTACGCGAACTCACATACTTACCCTTTATACATCTATCATTATTGGAAAGTCGCGGATAA
>JAYTON010000310.1:0-4575 GCA_043747725.1 Saprospiraceae bacterium | reverse complement strand
TCGTTTTACCGCTTGATTCGGGACCTGTGAGGATGATTTTGAGCATTAATTTTAATTTTTTAAACAAAAGTACCTTGTAATTTTGTTTTCAATTAAATTTATAAAAAATTTGATTTTATGATAGACATTGAACCTTTCGACAAATGGCGTGAGCGATTTTATATCTCCGAAGAAGATAATAACTCGCCTTTTTACGGCAGAGAGTACAGTGCTTTCTCCACTGAAAATATGGTGTATAACTATTTCATCCATCCGCAATGGGACTTTTTCGGGGCGGATACACTGTATGCGAAGATATTATTTGTAGATTATGAAGATGGCGGGGCGATTATTGAGTTTATCGGCGAATGGAATGACGCCATTGGCAACGATGTGATGCATCTGAAACGCACCGTGATTGAGCCTTTAATTGATAAAGGTATTTCAAAATTCGTCTTAATTATTGAAAATGTCTTGAATTTTCATGGGTCGGATGATGAATATTATGCTGAATGGGCTGAAGAAGCACAGGACAGTTTCAACGGTGGCTGGATTGCTTTTCTGAATACTTTTGACCATGTGGTGGATGAAATGAAACATACTCACCTCGACCATTATTTGCATTTCGGAATGGCTTTCAACGGTCTGAATTGGCGACAACACGAACCTAAAAGCGTCTTGAAAGCAGTAGAAATGCTTGTAAAAGGTGGCACGCGGAGGTTGAATGAGTTGTGACCTAATTCCTAATTCCTAATTCCTAATTCCTAATTTTGAAAACAAGCACCTCTCACTATTTTCATAAAAAAAGCCCGATTTCGTTGTGAAATCAGGCTTTTTTATGAAAATCAAGACATTTTATTTAAAAAATATCTACGCCTGCGAAATGAAATGCACCTTCAATGGCAGCATT
Source organism: Saprospiraceae bacterium (assembly GCA_043747725.1). Lineage (GTDB taxonomy): Bacteria > Bacteroidota > Bacteroidia > Chitinophagales > Saprospiraceae > JAAFJT01. The sequence goes on along the minus strand of JAYTON010000310.1, from coordinate 3,686 downwards.
TTCATCGCTATCCGAACCATGAACGGCATTTTCACCGATGCTTTTCGCATATTTAGCACGGATAGTACCGGGTGCAGCGTTTGCTGGATTAGTAGCTCCAATAAGTGTGCGGAATTCCTCTACGGCATTTTCTTTTTCAAGGATAGCCGCTACAATTGGACCGCGAGACATGAACTCGACCAACTCCCCATAAAATGGACGCGCGCTGTGAACAGCGTAAAACTCGCCTGCTTTTTCAGTAGAAAGTTTCGTATATTTCAATGCGACAATTTTGAAACCTGCCGCGCAAATGTCATTCAAAATAGCGCCGATATTGCCTGCTTCTACCCCATCGGGCTTAATCATTGTGAACGTTCTGTTAGTTGCCATAATTTTTTATTTTATTGATAATGAATATTTTATAAATTTAAAAAAGATTTAATTTTAAGAATTGACTTAAAAGTGGCGCAAAAGTAAGATTTTTTATTAAAATTATAGTTTTGTAAATAAGGATTTTTTAACGACCTTTGCACCGCTTTTTAAAAAATGGTCTCAGAGAAATTCTATGGATATTCAAGGTGTCAAATCACTGCTGTCATCACCGAAGAAAATTGTCATTACTTCACACCGTAATCCCGATGGTGATGCTATAGGTTCTTCATTGGGTTTGTATCATTATTTGGTGCAACTCGGGCATTCGGTGACAGTGACTTTCCCTTCTGGATTTCCGCCTATATTTGAATGGATGCCTGATTCTGAAAGAATTATAATTTTTGACGTTCAACAAGCCCTTACTCGAAAGGCTATTGAAGAAGCTGATGTGATTTTTGCTCTGGATTATAACTCGCTTGATCGCATTGATAAAATGGGCGAAATTATTAGACCTCTCAGTAGAAAGCACAAAATTATGATTGATCATCATCGTGAACCAGAGCCTTTTGTGGATTTTATGCTTTCGGATATTACGGCGTCTTCTACCTCAGAGTTGGTTTTTGATTTCATAAAAATGCTTGGAGATGTTGATAAAGTAAATAAAACGGTGGGCGAATGCCTCTATACAGGCATCGTGACAGATACAGGGTCTTTCAAATTTGCTACCTCTCCAAAATTATTTAGAACAGTTGCGGATTTGATAGAGCGAGGCGTAGATGATTATCTTTTGCAAGATTTGATTCATAATAATTTACCTGAAAAAGTGCTAAGGCTTTTGGGTCATTGCCTTTATGAAAGAATGGAAGTTTTGCCTGAATATAAAACGGGTATCGTTTGGCTTTCAAAGAAAGATTATGAAATTTTCGATATACAACGTGGTGATACTGAGGGGATTGTGAATCATGTACTCTCCATGAAAGATGTGCGTTTAGCTTTTTTTGTAACGGAACAACCAACGATTGTGAAAATATCCATGCGTTCGAAAGGTGATTTGAATGTGCAGGAAATATGTAAAGATCACTTCAATGGAGGCGGTCATAAAAACGCTTCTGGTGGTTATTCTTATGCCACATTAAAAGCCACTATTGAAAAATTTAAAAACCTTTTACCTTTATATAAGGAGAAGATATTGAATAGTTAGTTTGTCGTATTGTTAAATTGTTGTATTGTTTTTCTACACATAGCAGCACATAACAATACAACAATCCATTTTTATAAAATGATTTTAAAAATTTTAAAAGTTAAATTTATCTAATGAAAAATTTTAAAGCACTCTTTTTGGCATTGGTCGTTTTAGTAAGTTGGACGGCTTGCAAAGGAGGAAAAAAAGGGAAAACGCCCAGCGGAAACGATTACACAATCCACACAAAAGGCTCTGGCGCGATCGCCAAAGATGGCGATTATGTGTTTGCCGATTTTTATATTAAGAAAGATACACAGCTTCTTTTTTCAACGGCAATGGGTGGCCAAACCGCTCGTTTCCCAGTTGAAGATACAAAAGATGTGAAAGATCCGATTTTCAAACTCGTCATGGAAGGCATCAAAATGCTTGGAAAAGGTGATAGTGCTACATTTGTCATGAATTTGGATACCATGAAAACAAAACCAGCCGGTTTTGAAGGCGGTAAACAAGCACTTATTACTTTGGTCATCAAAAATGTGATGAACGAGACAGACTTTGTCGCTACATTGAAACCGGAGGAAAAACAAAGCTTCCAAATGATGAAATCAATGAAAGCTCGCGCTAAAATCGTTGTGGATTCATGCAAAACTTTAGCTCAAGATTATACAGCAGGTAAATTTCCAGCGAATGTACAAACTACTGCTTCCGGCTTAAAATATGCTGTTTTACGCGCTGGAACTGGCAAAAAGCCTAATAAAGGTCAGGGTGTAGCTGTACATTATTATGGCAGTTTGAAAAACGGTATTTCGTTTGATCAGTCTTTCGAGCGTGGTCAGCCGATAACTTTCCCGATTGGACAAGGTCAGGTTATTCCGGGATGGGATGAAGGTATTGCTTTGATGAAAGAAGGTGAAACTGGTGTTTTATATATTCCTGCGGCTTTGGCTTATGGTGATAAAGTAGATCCTAATGGACCCATTCCTCCTAATTCTGATTTGATGTTTTATGTTGAATTGATCAAAGTGCTTGATTTGAAACCGCAAGCACAAGCAGGTATGCCGCAAATGCAAGAAAAATAATTAATGATTATTAACTACGATTATTATACTACTTAAAAAAATGTCTTACTTCTTTTGGAAGTAGGGCATTTTTTTTTATATTTTTGTAATATGGAAAATAATGGAGAATGGACAGAGGCTTTTAAGATTCGCACTTTCATGACCGATAAAAGCCTTGAAGCAACGATGACAACTATCGGTAATCTTTTTCAGGATGCGGCAGGCAACCATGCCAATTTCAGAAAATTGGGCTATCATGATATGAAAGAACAAAATATGTTTTGGGTATTGAATCGCTTGAAAATTCAAATGATTCGATTTCCTAAATGGCTTGAAGATGTGAATGTGAGCACATGGGTAAGCGAAATACAGCCTTTTTCGCATCGACATTTTATCATGACCGATACACAAGGGAAAGACATCGGCTGCGGTTACTCACTTTGGACACCTATAGATACCATTACGCATCGCATCAAACGTCTTACAAATTTTGATACACCTTTGGTGGATAAAATTACGTTATGTGGAACATCACATAAATTGCCCGATGCTGACAAAGTCGAATTGTCTTCTGAAAAATTGGCAAAGTTCAGTGATTTAGATTTCTTGGGGCATGTCAATAATGTGAAATATGTAGAGTGGATGCTCAATGATTATTATAGAAATTGGGGCGAAGATAAATTTAGCAGCTTGGAAATTAATTATTTGAATGAATGTTTACTCGATCAGGTCATTGCTATTTGTGCAAAAAAAGAAATGGATGAGATGTTTTATGTTTTGAAAAGAATCAGTGATGGCAAAGAAATATGCCGCGCTCGATTAGGGTTTTGTTGATGTGAGAAACTTTTTTTATGTAAAAAATGTTTACGGTTTAAATATCTCTTCATGCTAAAAACACGCTTTTTACCGATGTTTCCCTTGAGAATTGTTGTTTTTCCCGGTGAAAAACTCAATCTCCATATATTTGAACCCCGCTATAAACAGCTTATCATGGAATGCGAAAAATCCAAAAGCACCTTTGGCATACCTTCTTTTATTGAAAACAAAATAGCTGAAATTGGCACTGAAATTCGGATTGTAAAAATCGAAAAACG
>JAYTON010000309.1:0-2661 GCA_043747725.1 Saprospiraceae bacterium | reverse complement strand
CCACGATGCATCTCAACGAGGCGGCGCAATGGCAGGGGATGCCCGTCAAGGTTTTGAAAAACGTGAAAATATGAAAGTCGTCAGCCCTGAAAACTTCCTCAATCAAATTGCGGATGCTGAAAAAAATAATGCTTTACCACCAAAAGAATAACAAAAAATGTGCTGCGAAGAACGTAGCAGAATTGTCACTGCGAGCGGAGCATGGCAGAAGGGGTAGGGGATAATCAATACAAAATAAAATAATAATTAAAAATCGAACTTATGCGCCTAAAACTCACGCTCTCATGCCCACAAAACAGTGTATTAGCCTATGAGCATCATCATGCTTTGCGGGCTGTCATTTATAAAGTCTTACAAAAAGCCGATCCTATATTTAGTCATTGGCTGCACGAACAAGGCTATGAATCGCAAGGCAATAAAAAATTCAAACTCTTCACTTTTGGCTTATTGACGGGCAAACCTTATCGGCACGACAAGGCTAACAATTGCCTCGTTTTTCCGACGGGTGTAGTAGAATGGCAAGTGTCGTTTTGCGTAGATACTCAAGTGGAAAAGTTTGTACAAGGGCTATTCAAAAGTCAAATATTGGAAGTAGTGGCAGCAGGTACAAAGGTCGTTTTTCAAGTAAAAAGTGTTGAAATAATCGAAAAACCGGTCTTTACCGACACCATGCGTTTTCGTGCCCAATCAGGCATTTGCCTCACTGAAAAGACAGAAACCGACCGTTACGCCCAATTTCGCTCACCCAATGATGCCATTTTTAAGGAATTATTTTTTAAAAACCTGCACAACAAGGTACAAACTGTTTTAAAGCAAAACATTGCACCCCCTCAGTATTTAGACCTAAAAATACTCTCTGAACCCAGAATGTGGAGTGCCATAGTACCAAGCGATGACCCTGAAGGTAAGGATACCAAAACCATTGGCTACCGTTTTGATTTTGAAATAACAGCACCAGCTGAGTGGTTGAGTATTGGTTACGATGCGGGATTTGGTGGAAAGGGTAGTGGAGGGTTTGGGTTTTGTGAGGTGTTGAAATAATTTTTCAACCTAAGACTTCTTCTTTCCAATCATCTATACCCTTAATTATGCTTGAAAAGTTGATGCCTACACCTATTATTACTTTGCTTAAGTGGGCATATTTTTGACCATATCCTCTTGTGTGAATATCGGCTAATGCTTCATCAGCGGATTTATCGAACTTGAACTCTAAAATGTAAATATACTGAGGGGTCTTCAAAACCGTATCTATTCTACCCTTGTTGGTATTCACTTCACTTTCAATATTTGTTCCCAAATATTGCAATATCAAGTGCATCAATGAATGATAATATTTTTCAGATTTACCATCAAATATATGAGAAGGTATATCGGCAAACATCGTATTAACTAAATCAATCACTGTTGGTATATCTTTATTAAAAAGTGCTTTTTCCAATTTTATAGCCCAAGGCGATACATTGTTGACTTGTACAAACGAATATGCTTCCAACAAAAACGCTAAAAACGATTTTCTTACTTCTTGATTCGGGTAACTCAATGTATAACGTTGTCGTTTTCTATCATATTTTTTTATCGTTAAATAACCCGTTTGAAACATAGCAGCTTGTGTATTCAGGTTCTCAACATCAAATGTATCGAAAGCACTTTGCTCAGTTTCTAACTCTTCAAAATCGTAAAATTTCTGTTGTCTTGCTAAAACGCTCAAAAAAGTAGGTGTACCTGTTACAAACCAAAAGTTATCAAATTTATTTTGAGAGAAAAACTTTAAAACGGAAAAAGGATTATAAACAAAGTTTTTAGCATCCCAACTGTAGCCATCGTACCAGTTTTTAAGCTCCGTTAATAGCATTTTTCTACTCATTTCATTCTTTTTCGCTGCTACTGGAATAAAATCTTTAAAATAAAATTCTAATTCTTTTTGAGTGTAACCGACCAAAGTTGAATAGGCATCATTGGTTGAAATATCATCTAAATGATTGAGTGCTGAAAAAATAGAAACCTTAGAAAACTTTGACACACCTGTAATAAAAACAAAACGCAAATACTGCGGATTATCCTTCAGAACAATATAAAAATCACGTAAAATATCTCGATTTTTACCAGCTTCGGCAACATTATCAATGTTATCTATGATCGGCTTATCGTATTCATCTATCAAAACAACCACTTTACCATGTTGAGCATGGATTTTTTCAAGCAATTCTTTGAAACGCGTGGCATTGCTTTTAGCTGTCAAAACAATATTTTGTTCACCCGCTTGAAAATCCAACAATTCGCCAAGTGCATCGTTGAGTCCAATTTCTTGATGTCCTGATCCTGCAAAAGAAATATGCAGAACGGGATTTGTCTTTGTCCAATCCCAATTATCCGCTATCCAAAGACCTTCAAACAGTTCTTTACTCCCTTTAAACAATTCTTTCATTGTGGAAAGCAACAATGACTTACCGAAGCGACGCGGGCGCGATAAAAAGTAATATTGTCCACTTGTTACAATTCGGTGGATATATTCGGTTTTGTCTATATACAAATAATTGAACTCCTTAAAGTCTTTAAACTCTTGAATACCTATGGGTAGGCTTTTCTTTTCCATTCAGCAAATTTAGTTTCTTTTGAAGAAAATATTACTTATTCGACTACAAATCAAGTAATATTTTAATT
>JAYTON010000308.1:0-2286 GCA_043747725.1 Saprospiraceae bacterium | reverse complement strand
TGACGGATATTTTAATAAGACGTAATCCGAATGAAGACCAAAAAGAATATTTGGAAGGGATTAAACAGTCATCTGATTCCTTGTTGGTGATTATCAATGATATTTTGGATATTTCTAAAATTGAAGCGGGTAAAGTGGAATTGGAAAACGAACCCTTTTCTGTCAATGAATTGGTGAATAATGTCCATACCATTATGCAATTCAAAGCGGAAGAAAAAGGATTGGAGCTTTTGAAAGATATGCCAACGGAAAATCTTAGAGTTGAGGGAGATGCGACAAGATTGAGACAAATACTCATCAATTTGATAGGAAATGCGGTTAAATTTACCGAAAAAGGCTTGGTGACGACGACTATAAAATCGGAACAAATTGGGGACAAACTCAACCTGCATTTCACCATTTCAGATACGGGTATTGGCATTGATGAAGACAATAGGAGTAAAATATTTCAATCATTTGAACAGGCGTACAGCGACACAAGCCGAAAATTTGGCGGTACGGGCTTGGGTTTAAGCATTTCTAAAAAACTCGTAGAACTGCACAATGGTAAAATTTGGGTAGAAAGTGAAAAAGGCAAAGGCAGTCAATTTCATTTTATTATTCCTTATGTCGTAGCGGAAACGACAATGGAAATAGCCCCAACAGAAGATTTTAATGCTAATATTGCCGATGCACTCACAGGCATACGCATTTTGCTTGTGGAAGACAATGCTTTTAATGTTGTCGTGGCACAGGAAGAACTCGAAGATGCTATTAAAGATGTTTTTGTAGCCGTTGCCGAAAATGGTTTGATTGCGGTCGAGACATTAAAATCTTCTACTTTTGACGTTATTCTCATGGATGTACAAATGCCCGTGATGAATGGATTTGAAGCCACCATTGCCATACGAAACTTGGAAGGTGAAAAAGCACAAACACCTATTATTGCTATGACAGCCAATGTATTGAAAGAAGAAGTAGATTTGTGTTATAAAGCGGGTATGAATGATTTTATTGGGAAACCATTTGATACGAACGAATTGCTGAATAAGATTATTAATCTAATTAAAAAGTAAAATATCATGAATAAAGAAAATCCAACCATTTTCATCGTAGATGATGAACCCTTATTGTCGGAAATGCTCACCGATTATTTGCAGGATAATAATGCGGCATTCAACATTAAATCTTTTCCAACGGGAGAGGCTTGTTTGCTGTCTTTAAATGAAGCACCCGATGCGGTTGTGTTAGATTATTACCTCAATTCCAAGGAAAAAGATGCCGCAAATGGTATTGATATTCTGAAAGAAATCAAAAAGCACAACAAGACGATTCCTGTCATCATGCTGTCAAGTCAAGAAAGTTATGGCACGGCGGCAAAAACCATTATGTATGGTGCAGTTCATTATGTCATCAAAGGTCAAGACGCTTTTGAAGAAATTTTCCAACTCATTAAAGCCAATGTATAAGGAAATTTAAAATTTAAAATTTAAAATTTGCAAACAACTGATTATGAGTTAATTAGCATTTCAAATTGGATACTTTATTTTTAATCAATTCCTAAGGGGATTTCAAATTTCAGAAGTCATTGCGAGGCACGAAGCAATCAAATGTCAAGCTTCAGTAGGCTGATTATCAGTACGTTTAATTTTTAATTTTTAATTTTTAATTTTCCCTAAATGGTTGATTTAACATTTTTAAAGAAGTTTACAAAAGACGATGCTCAAAAAATGAAACGCTACATCTCGTTGTATCTTGATGTTGCGCCAAAAACATTTGAGGCAATGAAACGCAATCTCGACGAAGCAGATTGGGAACAGTTGCGTATTAATGCCCATTCCATAAAACCACAAGCCGATTTTATGGGCATTGCAGCTTTAAAAGAGGAGCTTATCAAAATCGAAGACGCTGTAAAATCGAAGGATTATGGTGTTATTGAACAACTACTTAATACATCGCTCAAAATAGCTACAGCTTCTGAGGGGATACTTAAAGAGATGTTGGCGCACTTATAAAAAAATGGCTTACATTTGTCGTCTAAAAATCATTAAATTGAAGAAAAATGGTAACAAAATTTGAGGATTTAGACCCCGCAGGTACGTATTCTTTTGCCGATTATTTGACGTGGCAATTTCAAGAACGCGTGGAATTGATAAAAGGTAAGCTGTTTAAAATGGCCATGCCTTCGGAAAAACATCAACGCGTGTCTAGTAATTTACATGGACTATTTTGGTCTTACCTACGTGGTAAACAATGCCAAGTGTATCATCCGCCCTTCGATGTGCGGCTTGAAAAGCCACCACATTT
>JAYTON010000307.1:0-4165 GCA_043747725.1 Saprospiraceae bacterium | reverse complement strand
TACAATTATGAAGACAACACTCAAAAAGTAAGGCTCACAGTGTTGGATAATATGGTCACCAGCTTCAACATCAACGATGTGGAAATGGCTAAAAGCGATATTTCCAAGTTTGAAAAGTTGATTAATAAGATTATTACTTCTGATTCTAAGCAGAATATTTCCGAAAGGACAAATGAGGGGATGTTAGCGACAACAATGCCTGCCGATAGAAATGGTTTATACATGAATAGCGACAAAGCCAAATTGAGTGTCGATGACAAAGGTTTACACATGAATGCTGTGGATGATAACGGTCAATCATTTAATTTGAGCGTGGATGAAAATGGTTTTAATATGAATGGCGTGGATGAAAATGGACATCCCATTAAAATGAATATTGATAAAAATGGTGTCAATCTAAATAATGATGCCAAAGAGGAACTTCAAAACAATGTTGTAGAGTTGCGCCAAGAGATGAAAGAGTTGCGTCAAGATATTAAAGAATGTGACTGCACGGCTAATTTTGATTTCCGCATGGCTTTGATTCAAAAAATTGACGGACTATTATCCAAATTTAATTCGTCTTCAAGTCAAGATATTTATAATGCTACTGAATTGAAGTTTTTAAAACTCAAAAACGAGTGGGAGAGAGGTGAGTGCGATGACAATAAGTCAAGCAAAGGCAGTAAAAGTGGTTCAGATGGCGGTGGCACAACGATTAATGGCTATGGCAATCATTCAACGGTTGCCAGCACAAGCCCGAGCTATTACAGTTACGGCACAGGCAGTAGTAAAGCTGATGCCGAACGCGCCCGCATCAATGCCGTTAACATTCAAAAAAATGGTGACCGCATTCGCAATAATGCTGAACAAGCCCAAAAAGATGCTGAAACAGCTCGCAAGGATGCTGAGACATTGCGCAGAGACTCTGAAACTGCCCGTAGAGATGCCGAAATATCGCGTAAGGATGAATGGCGCCAAATGAGAAATGCTGAAAATAAAGCAGACAATAACAAAAGCGATAAAGCCATCAGAAGTTTATTCAGAAACCTCATCAATGGTGGTTATGTTTCGCTCAATAAGCAATGCCGCGTTGAATTTGACAACAAGCGTTTGAAAGTAGAAAGTAAAACAGTGGACAATGCGACGTTTACTCGCATTAAAAATGCTTTTGAAGCGCAATTGGGTAAGAAATCAACTTATTCCATTGCTTTTAATGGTTTTGTTAAAAGTATTTCTGAGTCAGATTTGGAAATGGAAGGCTCTTTTAGCACGTCAGTGACGAATGATGACTGAGGGGGGAGTTAGAATCCCGATTGTTGGGATTTGTAAGGATTTAATAGGATTTTTTTAACGCTTTGTGCTTGAATTCTATTAAATCTTAAATAATCTTACTAATCCTGATTCTAATAACTTTCAACAAAACGTTGAAAAATATACCGCTACCCCGATATAATTTTCAACAAAAAAGGAACCATGAGACATCCCGAACTTTCTTTGTTAAAAAATTCGGGATGTCTCATGGTTCATGTAAATACTGAGGGGTACTTTTACATTTGACATTTTGCTTACCCCTGCTTCGGACGCTTATACCGAATCGGCGCAGCCGGCTCAGGTTTCAATTGCACCCCCTGCGTTTTCATTAAATTTAAAGCCTCTTGCACAGCTCGTTCCAATTGAGGGTCGTTGCCACGCAGCACATCTGCTGGCGTTTGCTGCACTTCAATATCGGGGGAAATACCTTCGCCTTCGATTGACCATTTGCCAGTGAGGTCATAATAACCGCCACGCGGGGCAACCATCCTGCCTTTATCAATAAACGGCGGCGTATCCCATGTGCCGACCAATCCGCCCCATGTGCGTACACCTACGAGCGGACCGACTTTCTGTTGACGGAACAAATAGGGCATCAAATCGCCACCCGAACCCGCTCTTTCGTTGATAATCATCACTTTAGGTCCCCAAATACCGCCGTTGGGAACGGTAAAAGGTTTATGCCCTTCTACGCGGCTGTTGAAATACCCTTGAAGTTGCCGCGCCATGACATCCACGATATAATCCGCCGCCGAGCCACCGCCATTGTTGCGTTCATCAATGACTGCCCCTTTTTTATCCATTTGAGAAAAATAATAGCGGTTAAAATAATTATATCCCGGGCGACCTGTATTGGGAATATAAACATACGCCAATTGCCCTTTTGACAATGAATCCACTTTGCGGCGATTGCCTTCCACCCAATCTCTTGAACGCAATGCCCCTTCTTCGGCTACAGGTACAACAGTTACAAGTCGCCCCCCTTCAGTATTGGGCGTATTATTGACCATTAATTTTACTTGTTTATCCGCTTTATTTTCAAAATAACTGTAAAAATTGCTCGAAATACTGAGGGGGGTGCCATTGACCGCCACGATATAATCGCCCACTTTCACCTCCACGCCTGGCACTGCCAACGGTGCTTTCAATTCAGGATTCCAACTTTCGCCGGTATATATTTTTTTAATTCTAAAACCACCATTTTCAACCGCCACATCAGCACCCAACAAACCAATTGATACTTTTTTGACATCAGGAAAATCACCGCCGCTCACATATGAATGCCCGATGGAGACTTCACCACTCAATATATCGACGACATAATTCAAATCCGTCCGATGCCGACAATGCGCCAACCAAGGGCTATACCAATCGTACACCTGTTTCCACGGCGCGCCATGCACATTGTCAACGTAGAGAAAATCACGCATATATCGCCAGCCTTCTTTCAAGATTTGAGCCCATTCCTCTTGCGGCACTATTTTCATTTTTAAATCAAGGGTTAATTTTCCATCACCTATTTTAGGAATAGCATCAGTTTTGACAATACCCCAGGTGTCTTTGCTTTGATAGAGCAATTGTTTTCTATCATGAGAAGTTGTAGCATTATTTATAGGCGTTAAAAACACTTCCGTTTTTCTATCTTTAAAATTATATCGGTGCAGCGTCACGCCTTGTTGGTTGGGTATATTTTCAGTATAAAAAACATAATCTTTAGGCGCAGCCATCAAAGAAGTATAATTCCGCAAAGGAATATTGACTGCTAAAATACGCTGACCGATGCCATCCAAATCAATAACAGAAGTGGTTTTTAAACTATCTTTGGCTTCTTTTTTATCTTTATCCTCATTTTTAACTTCTTCTTCATCGCTTTTAGGCATGAGTGGCGATGGGTCTTTTTTATTCAAAACCACCACATATAAGCCGCGCGTCACTTGCAAATCATACGAACTCATATCCAACCAACCCGACGAAACGCCGTAGTCAGTACTGGCTAAAAAGTACAAATACTTGCCTGTCGCATCCCAAACGGGGTCAATCGCATCCGCTAAACCATCTGTGATTTGCGTTTTTTGACCGGTTTCAATATTGTATAAAAACACGGCTTTAAATTGATTCTCTAATAATTTGACATAAGCAATCCATTTGCTATCCGTTGAAAATGAAGGGTTCATGGTTCTATTGGGATGCGCCATGCGGTCTGTGTCCACCTTTTTTGAAGTGCCTGCTTTGACATCCACTATCCAAATAGTATAATCAGTATCGCTGAAAGAAATATATTTTCCATCGGGCGACCAAGTTGGTTTAAAGAAAAAAGTAGGTTTTGTAAAACTGATAACTTGCGGTTTTTCCATGCCCATTTGGTCTGCAATCATCAACTGATATTCGCCGCTGGCGTCTGAAAACCAAGCAATTTTTTTACCATCGGGCGACCATGTCGGCGACCTATCCGCTACGCCGCTGGTATTGGTAATGTTCCGACCATCGCCATTTTCTTTTGGAACGGTGAAAATATCGCCCCGATATTCAAACATGGCTCGTTGTCCAGTAGGCGAGAGGGAAGCATTGACCAAATCGCCCACCGGCACATCTTTCCAACGCGGGCGTGCCCAGTTGAAATCACCTTTTACATTGATAATCAATTGTTTAGCCTTGTTAACTGAGGGGTCGTAAAGATGTAAATAGCCCGCCTGTTCATAGACAATTCTATCCCCACATGCGTCAATACTTTTACAATCAAAGTCTTTGTGAAACGAAATTTGGGTCAATGCTTTGGTCTTTGGATTGTATTTCCAGACGTTGTTGGCGTAGTCTCTTTCCGATAAAAAATAAATATCGTCTTTGTACCAAACGGGGTCAGTATGTCTTTCAC
>JAYTON010000306.1:0-2177 GCA_043747725.1 Saprospiraceae bacterium | reverse complement strand
ATTCCCATTAATAATGGAAATTTGCGCTTCAAAATCAAAATAATATGATAGTCGTCACAGGGGCTTATGGGTTTATCGGCAGTTGCCTCGTCGGTTTTTTGAATGAAAAAGGCATCACGGACATCATCGCCGTTGATGATTTTTCTAAGACGGAGAAAGAACCTAACCTCGTCGGAAAGCACATCGCTCAACGCATTGAAAGGTCTGAATTTATCAATTGGTTTTCAAATAATATCCCCTCAGTATCCACCGTTTTTCACCTCGGCGCGCGGACAGATACAACGGAATTTGACTACTCTATTTTAGAAGAATTGAATCTCGAATATTCAAAAGATGTTTTTAATATTTGTATAAAACATTCAATACCAATTATTTATGCCTCATCAGCCGCTACGTATGGCGCAGGTGAATTGGGTTACGATGATCATGACCCCTCAGTATTGGAGCATCTAAAACCGCTCAATCCTTACGGTATTTCCAAAAATGAATTTGATAAATGGGTGTTTGAAGCAGTGGACAATAATAAGGAGTGGGCAACGGCTCATTGGTTCGGCTTAAAATTTTTCAACGTCTATGGACCCAATGAATACCACAAAGGCAGGATGGCAAGCACCATTTTCCATTTTTTCAATCAAATACAAGCCAAAGGAGAAGTCAGTCTATTCAAAAGTCACCGCGCTGATTTTGAAGATGGCGAGCAAATGCGCGATTTCGTTTATGTCAAGGACGTTTTAAAAGTGATGTGGTTTTTATTTCAAAATTATCAAACCGTACACTCGGGGATATACAATCTCGGAACAGGCAAGGCACGCACTTTCAACGATGTAGTAAAAAATGTTTTTGAAAATGTAGATAAACCATTGAAAATCAATTATATACCTACGCCAGAAGACATTCGCGACAAGTACCAATATTTTACCGAAGCCAATATGAACAAGCTCCATACTGAGGGGTACGATGAAAGATTTTACTCTTTGGAAGAGGGCATTGAGGACTATATTCAGCATTATTTGAAGCCAAATTTATGCTATTGATTTAGCCTGAAATTAATGCGAATAATGGGCTGAGAATCACGGAGTGATTGAATGTGAATAACCCTCGATGAAATCGGGGGGATAATGCCAAAGAGGATGTCTATAACTGCGGAGCAGTTGAATGTAAAATAGTGATTTATTGAAAAATTCATACATTCAACCACTTCGTGGTTAGAGAAAACGGCTGATTTTAGCCCCCCGATTTCATCGAGGGTTATTCACATTCAATCGCTCCGCGATTATTTCTACTCGTTCTTCGTATTCTTTTGTATTTTTAAGTTAAACAGCCACAACATTGAATATCCAAAATATAATACAAGACCACATTGAAACCGCTCAAAAATTGGCAGCGATAGAAGCCGATATATTACAAATCTGTCAGCTTTGCAACGATGCTATACTGAGGGGAGGTAAAATATTGCTCGCTGGCAACGGTGGTTCGGCAGCCGATGCACAGCATATTGCAGCCGAGTTTGTCGGGCGATTTGTGAACGAGCGGCGATCGCTACCAGCCATTGCCCTAACCGTTGACACCTCAGCTTTGACCGCTATTTCCAACGATTATGGTTTTGAAAATGTTTATGCTCGGCAAATTGAAGGCTTGGGTACTGAGGGGGATGTTTTTATCGGCTTATCAACGTCGGGCAATAGCCCCAATATCATAAAAGCCGTAGAAGCAGCCCAAAGAAAAGGCTTGAAAATCATCATTTTATCGGGCAAAAATGGTGGGATACTGAGGGGTATGGGCGATGCCGAAATCATCGTGCCATCGGATATAACTGCTCGAATTCAAGAGATGCATATTTTGATTGGACATATTCTTTGCGAATATATAGATGTGCATAACTGAAACCTTTTAGCAAAATTTAGAGCGAATGCATTAAGATTTCATCAAATTTGAGTAATTTTGCTACTCAATTTAAATGGATTTATGATAGAAGCTTTGATTTCATCTAAAACACGCGTCAAATTATTGCTCAAATTTTTCCTCAACAGCAATACTAAAGCCTATTTACGCGGTTTAGAAACCGAATTTGGTGAATCCACGAATGCCATTCGCGTCGAAATCAATCGTTTTGAAAATGCAGGCATGTTGAAATCTGAACTCGTCGGCAATAAAAAAATATTTCAAGCCAATACCAC
>JAYTON010000305.1:0-10971 GCA_043747725.1 Saprospiraceae bacterium | reverse complement strand
TCCCGTTCCTACTGAAAATATAAACCATTTACCTGTTAAAGTATTCATTAATACACAATCGTTCTAATAGTTTGATAATCACGCACTTACACCATTCATACTCAGCTCCGAACTACAAAAAACGTAGGTCGGTATGATTCTTATATAAAATTGCAATCCTTTCTTACAAAGACCTGTTCCCGCTTTCAATGTTAACGAAAGAGTGCGTGGGATTGATGAAGGACAAGATTCTGTCAGAGAATAACCTAATCAAATTTTTTCATTTTTGATTTGCTGTTTTTCAAGCCATTATTATGGGTTGATACTGAGGGGTAGTTTAAATTCATTTTTTTATAGTATTTATAGATTTTCACCAAATCTTATTCATTTTGAAAAAAAATTCAATTTTAAAAAATAATTATCATAATAACATTTCGTTCGCATGAAATACGACATATTGCAATTAAACGATATGCTGGTGCAAGAATTGAGAGAAATTGCGAATCGGCTTGAAATACCTGAATATAAAAAACTCAGCAAACAAGACTTGATTTACAAAATCCTCGATACACAAGCTGTCAACGCTTCGCCCGATAACAAATCGCCCGAAATCCTTGTAGAAGATAACACACCTTATGGCAAAATTCCTTCTGCTCTTCACAAATCAAAAGATAAAGAACCGCGTGTGGAAAAACGCCCCCGGAAGCGCCTTGGCGAAGGTGAGGAAACAGCTCCTCCAGAAGAAAAATCTTTCAATAAAATCGTTAAGCAAGAGCGACCTCCCCGTTTTGAACTCTCAGATCGCTTTGATACGCTCTCCACTCCGATTCTTGAACCCATTGATGATGAACCTATCACGCCTGTTTTGCAAATACCGGAAGATGATGATGACGACGATTTTATCAATCCAGCTTTGATGGAATTTGACGATGACTACCCGCCAGTTTCTAAAAAAGAAAAAAAGCCTTCTCATAAAGACCAGCAATATTCCAAAAATGAATCAATGCCAGTTGTCCCAAAATTCAATATTGAATTGGATGGTGTGATTGAGGGTGAAGGTGTTTTGGAAATGATGCAAGATGGTTATGGCTTTTTACGCTCTGCGGATTACAATTATATGACTTCTCCAGACGATATTTATGTATCGCCTTCTCAAATAAAACTTTTTGGCTTGAAAACTGGTGATGCCGTGCGCGGAGCGATTCGCCCACCAAAAGAAGGTGAAAAATATTTCGCCCTTTTGAAAGTATCAAAAATCAATGGTTTAGAGCCGCACGATGTGCGTGACCGTGTACCTTTCGATTATTTAACACCACTTTTCCCTTCCGAAAAATTTACTTTAACCAGTTCGCCGACAGGTCGAGATTTCAATAACCGAATGATTGACCTTTTCACTCCGATTGGTAAAGGACAACGCGGACTTATTGTTGCACAACCTAAAACAGGTAAGACTTTCCTCTTAAAAGATATAGCGAACGCCATTGCGAAAAATCACCCTGAGTGCTACTTGATTGTTCTTCTTGTGGACGAACGTCCAGAAGAGGTAACAGATATGAAACGCTCAGTAAAAGCAGAGGTAGTGGCTTCAACCTTTGACGAAGCGGCTGAAAATCATGTCCGCGTAGCGAATATCGTACTTGAAAAAGCAAAACGCTTAGTTGAGTGCGGTCATGACGTTGTTATTTTATTGGATTCTATTACGCGTCTTGCACGGGCTTACAATACAGTTGCACCTGCTTCGGGTAAAGTCCTTTCAGGTGGTGTGGAAGCAAATGCCTTGCAAAAACCTAAGAAATTCTTTGGTGCTGCTCGTAAAATTGAGAACGGCGGCTCGCTCACAATTCTCGCAACGGCTTTGATTGATACAGGCTCAAAAATGGACGGTGTTATCTTTGAAGAGTTCAAGGGAACGGGTAATATGGAGCTTCAACTCGACCGTACTTTGGCTAACAAACGGATGTATCCAGCCATCAACGTGAACAACTCTTCAACACGCCGAGATGATTTGTTACATGACCGTGCGACTGTTCAACGGATGTTTATTTTGCGCAATAATTTGGCAGATATGAAGCCCGATGAAGCCTTTGATTTCCTTCAAAAACACATGCTGCACACGAGTAGCAATGAAGAGTTTTTGCAGTCCATGAATGGTAGATAAAAATCTAAAGTCGTATCATATAAAATAGTAAGACCCCTCAGTATAGCACCTTAAAAATGGTGCAAATACTGAGGGGTCTTTTTTTTAGAGACAACTTTTGTTCAGATTAACTTCTTCCTTTGAGCTGTTGTCTAATAATATTTACCGCGTATTGATTTTTATAAAAATAGAGATGATGCGTAATTTTATCTTTCAACCCCACCGTAGTGCCAATGCCTGTTACATCAATAGTTTGAATACCATTTAAATTTGTATTATTAGTTAAACCATTGCGACCCAATCTATTACGTCTTAACATTAATTTTGATGCGCCTAAAAGTCTGTCTTTGCGATGTCTTAAAATCGTTACCTTATCGGCTATTTTATGTAAATTTTCAAATCCTTTCCCTACTTCAAAAACATCGCAATCCAAATCAGGCGCGGCTAATATGATTTGATGGAATAGCTTTTTATCCGTTCCTAATTGTTGAAAAATATGTTGAAAAAAGTAATTGCCCATTGAATAGCACAAGAGATGATTTTTATAGGACATGCCTTGCTTTTCACTATTTTTATTTAAAAAATGAGTGAGTATTTTGAAATCTTCAATCAATTTTTCTGAAAATTCTATTGTCTTTTCTCTACTGCCTGAATAGCCCAAACTGCCCTTGTGCCAGATGATAGAAATAGTGCGACTCAACGTTTTTTCACTCACATAATGTCTATCAAAACTATTTATATAGCCTGATAAACGAGGGATATATTCTCCGTTCCAACCATGAAAAAATACAAGGGTGTTATCCTCAGATTGTGTCTTAGAAATTAAGTCATGATTCAATATGTCATAAAATATTTTAGTTGATCTGACATAGGTTTTACGATGGCTGACATCCGTTAAATCTGTCATGTAACCATAATAAATACTGAGGTCTGCTCTAATTTCAATGAAATAATGCTGGGGATACCCCTCAGTATAAGGCAGGTTTTGATGTGTTTTTTGAGATTTTACCATGTTAATAACTATTGGGTTGTCATTTAATTTTGTTCATAATAGCAATGCAAAAGTACAATGACTTGTTTAAAACAGATAAAGTTTTTTACAAAAAATGAAACAACATTGTTATTGAATAGCTATTAACTTGCTCGTTGACTTTTGACCGTCGTTGATGCGCACTAAATATATCCCTTTCGCCGCATTATCTAATTCTATTTTTTCATTGATTTCCACTAAGTTTTCATTGATTTTTTTTTCAAAAATTATTTTACCGTCTATGCTTAAAATATTAATAACTAAGAAATTATACACTTTATTATTCATTTTTATAGTAATAGAAAATTGACCCTCGTTAGGATTTGGAAATATCTTTATGTCATTTTGACTGAATAATTCATCGCTCGAGGTAGTACAAGCAGCCAGTGCAGTTTTGACATCTTGGCGAATAGTTGGTAATTTGGGATAGAGTAAATCACCCGGGCATTCCGTATAGCCAGGCGCGCAACCATCGCGATGCCCGCTGATATTATTCATCGTACCATAGTTAGAGCGAATAGCACCACTACCCAATGGGTCAATTTTAGAGTCCGATGCTTTCCAAGCCAAAAGTTGAGTCAATTTGTTCAATGCCAACTGAGAGGGTTCAACGGTTGTGAAATTTCCAATCATGCAAACGCCCATCGTATTGGCATTGTAGCCGCACATGTGCGCCCCCACAACATTATCGCCGCCGCCACGCCCCATAAAAAGCTGCCCATCGGGTGCAATGAGCCAATTATAGCCAATATCCGACCAGCCATTGGTATTCACATGCAAATCGAAATAGGAGGCAACCACTGCTGCCCAATTGCTGCTGGTATTATTGCCCGCGCTGTGGTGTACTATAAGGTGTGTAACAGTGGTAAAAGTCGGAGCATCTTTATATATTTTATTGTCGGTCAAACCCCATTGCGCACCCCAAACAGCCCTTGATACTGAGGGGGGTACTGCACAAGCACTGCGCAATTCCAAATTGTTACCAACACTCCCCGTTGAGACATTGCCAGGTGAAAACAAGCGAATTTTAGCCTTTTTCAAGCGAATATCATTGGATTTTATGCAAAAACGCACTCTGATAGCGGTGGTACTTTTATCTAATTCGAGCATATTGGTCATCATTTTCAAAGCAGAATTGTCGGCATCTGAGTTGTATTCAACGGGTTGCCAGTCTTTCAACCATGTACCATCTTGCTTCGTTTGAACGCTGACCTCTACTAAACTGGCATCAATCCGCAGCCCTTCGATGGCGACTGAGAAAGCGATAAACGGTTCAGGTTTTTGCAGCGTGACCGCCATATCTTGAGTGGTGATGATGCCTGCACCTTTAGAACCGTATTTCCAAAGATTGAGCTTTTCAGTTTTAAGAATTTTAGAAGGTTTTGTAAAGCTCAATTCAATATTTTGACCGTTTTGGGCAGGAGCTTTATTGATTAAAAATAAATAAAATAAAAGGAGGAGGTGCGATTTTTTCATAGTAATAATAGTTAATAAATAATTAGGTATTAAATTATCGAATTGACAAATTTACAACGAATTGATTACAAAATATATATCCTTCTCAATCATTAAATTTTTACCTTATCTCTGTTATAAAAAATAAAAATTCAATTTTTTATTAAAAAAACAAAAATAATTCTTGCGAATATTCGCTAATAGTTATAATTTTAGCGAATATTCGCTGATTTAGTGTTTTTTATAAAAATTATTATTTATAATTATTTGATAATCAATGCTTTACGAAAAAATCAAATTTCCCGTAATTTTAAAGTTTAAAAAAAAATGGTTGATACACTTGAAAGAAGTACAGTACTAAACGGCGGCTCGTTTATCATTCAGGACTCTACGCCTGACTCCACTTTTATTCCCGAAGAAATGGGAGAAGAGGCTTTGATGGTAAAAAGTATGGTTCAGGATTTTATTAAAAACGATATTGAACCGAATCGTGTTGCGCTCGAAAAACAGAAAGAAGGCTTGGCTGTTAGCCTCATCGAAAAAATGGGTGAACTGGGATTGTTGGGTACGCACATGCCAGAAGAGTATGGTGGAACAGGCATGGACACAAATACCAACACCATGATTTGCGACGAACTCGGTCCCGCAGGTGGTTTTACGGTGAGTTATGCTGTGCAAACGGGTATCGGTATGTTGCCCATTTTTTATTATGGAACGGAAGAACAAAAACAAAAATATTTAGTCCCTGCTATTCAAGGCAAACTAAAAGTCGCTTATTGCTTGACAGAGCCGGGTAGCGGCTCGGATGCTTTAGCGGCTAAAACCCGTGCCGACCTATCGCCTGATGGTCAGCATTATATCGTGAATGGTCAGAAAATGTGGATTTCCAACGGCGGTTGGGCTGATACGTTTATTGTGTTTGCAAAAATTGACGGTACTAAGTTTACAGGTATCATGATTGACCGCCATACTGAGGGGGTGACCTTGGGTGCAGAGGAAGATAAATTAGGTATCAAAGGTTCATCTACTCGTCAGATTTTTTTTGAAAATGTGAAAGTGCCTGTTGGAAATGTTTTGGGTGAAGTTGGAAAAGGGCATTTAATTGCTTTCAATGTATTGAATGTCGGTCGTTTCAAACTCGGTGCATTGTGCTTAGGCGGTGCTAAAACAGTAGCGACAATGGCTGTCAAATATGCCAATGAGCGGCAACAATTCAAGACCACCATTGCGAATTTCGGTGCTATTCAGTACAAATTGGCTGAAATGGCTATCAAAATATTCGTTGGCGATTCATCTCAATACCGCATTTCTAATTTAATGCAAGAGAAAATTGCTGCATTGAAAGCAGAAGGAATGTCGTATGCAGAAGCGACTCTTGAAGCGGCTGAGGAATATGCCATAGAGTGCGCTTTGATAAAATTCATCGGTTCTGAGGCATTGGATTATGTGGTGGATGAAAACGTGCAAGTGCATGGCGGCGTCGGTTTTTCTGAGGAATACGGTGCAGCGCGCGCGTATCGCGATAGCCGCATCAACCGTATTTATGAAGGCACTAACGAAATCAACCGTCTTTTAAGTGTTGATATGTTGTTAAAAAAAGCGATGAAAGGTGAATTGGACATCTTTGGTCCAGCTTGGGCGGTTCAAAAAGAATTAGCATCTATGCCATCCATGGAGCGTCCGACGGGCGAATATGGTGATGAATATGCTGCTTTGAAAGATTTTAAAAAGATTATTTTGATGGTAGTAGGTGCGGCTGCAAAAATGCAAATGGATGGCAAAATTGACCTCCGCAACGAGCAAGAAATATTGATGAACGCAGCAGATATGCTTGCTGAAACATTCAATAGCGAATCTACTCTTTTGCGCGTACACAAACTCTCCAGCATGATCAAACCACAACCACAAGAAGTCTATGATGCCGTTTTGAAAGTACAATTTGCAGATGCCACAGCGCGCATGAGCAAATGGGCAATCGATGCTTTATCGTCTTTTGCCGAAGGTGACTTGCTCAAAACATTCTTAATGGGCTTGAAACGTTATACTAAATATCCGCCAGTGAATGTAAAAAATAATCGTCGAATCGTAGCGAAAGCCATGATTGATGCTAACGAATATTGTTTCTGAAATAGTGGAATAATTTGATTTGACTTGACGGAGCTGTTCCAATTAGGGGCAGCTTTTTTTTGTTTAAAAAAATAGCTTTCAAAAAGTTGAAAAACTTTTTGAAAGCTATAATTAGTTGATAATCAATATCTTATAAAAGATTGCCCTCTCAGTATTTTGCTCTAAAATAACTTTATCATAAGCATTTTATATTTTAAAATTATCACTTTACGGTTTCCTTAAAAATCTAATTACTCCCATCTTTTTGTCCAACAGCACTAGTATAATTGCCAATTTTTTTACCGACATCTAAGCCTACTTCGCAATCGAAACGATAATGAATACCGCCATAAATGCGCGACTCTGAAGCCTCCTTCGCCAGTCTATCAAATTCAGCCGATTGCGTAGAAAAAATAGACCCTAAAACAGTGGCTGCAGCTGCTGAAAACGTCGAGTGACCCGACGTATAAGAAGGGAAATTTGGCAAACCCAATATAGATTTCAAGCCCGGAATGGCTTGCGAAGGACGTGGATAATAGTAAAAATATTTTGTATCCCGACTGCTAATACCCGCATCTGCTAAACCCATATTGACATAAGCCAATGTTCGAGCCGTTCGAATAGGGTTCATTTTAGTAGCCAGTATTTGATCGGCTGCAATTTTATTCCAATGCCCGGGCGGGGTATAAGTGCCTGCTCCATCAGCCCAAAAATTAGCAATACGTTCGGTTTCAGAAGTTGGTTTATCGCAATATTTTTTCACCTCGTCCGCATTTTTTTGAAATTCCGATGACGTTAAAGCTGGCGGTGCTACGGGACGAACAGTCATTACATTCGGCAAACACCATGGCGTCACTTTGCCATAATATGCCAACATGGGCAAACGAGCAGGTGATTCAAGGCTTTTCCATTGCCAATTGAAGCGCGTTTGAGCGCTATTCGCTAACGAATCGCAAATGGCTCGACCCGCTGCTGCGTTTTTCATACCGTCCGTTTTTGAGCGAGCAATAAATTTTGCAGCTACAGCTTTACCAATGGCTTCACCGGCTACCAAATCATCTGCCGTATTCATACATGCAATTGAAAGGTCTAACATCTAATGTCTATCTCTCTAATATCTATATTAAATGCCAATCGGTGGCGGCTTTTGAACAGTGAGGAATGGGTCAGATTTTGTGTCTAAATACAATAAGAATGAATATTGCTCTTCAAACACCGCTGTAGTCGGTGTTAATTCTTTAACGATTGGGCAAAACAAATCTTTTTGCAATTTGAAAAAAGCATTTGTCGAATTTTTAGAGAAAGGGTCTTGACTTGATTTTTTTTCAATGGCTTGATAATCAATCAGTTGTGAACTATCAATAATCGAATAGCAGATGGTTTGACCGTTGCGATTTTCAGCAAAAAAGTTATCGCTGTAAATATCCCCTCTGTTACGGGCGTTCTGTTCATCTAAGACGATAATAACTTGAGATTGACCAATTTGTTCTGATTTTTCAGCCGAGAGCTGTGTTTCGAAGGCGGTCAATTGGCGTTGTACTTCTTCGTATTCATAGCTGCCGAGCATCGGATGCACAAAGCTATCTGCAAAGAATACGAGTAATAAAAACCAACCAATCAAACGATTCATGACACTAAATAAGGGTGA
This sequence comes from Saprospiraceae bacterium, assembly GCA_043747725.1. Lineage (GTDB taxonomy): Bacteria > Bacteroidota > Bacteroidia > Chitinophagales > Saprospiraceae > JAAFJT01. Next base: position 2,616 of record JAYTON010000305.1, on the reverse strand, counting down.
AAACAGATGTAATAATTACAGGTAAGAAATTTTACTTTTGCATTCGATACTTCAAAGGAAACTAAATTTTGATATTTCAAGATATTCTGAATCAAAAATTTCTGCGTGTTAACAAACGTCTCTTTCATATACGCACCTAACAAACAGTTTGAAACATGAAAAAAAGCCATTATTGGGAAGATGTATATGCCGTTACAAGGCTCATTCCGTCGGGGCGCGTTTCTACTTATGGGGCAATTGCTGAGTACCTCCGCTTGGGTTCGCCACGCATGGTCGGTTGGGCTTTGAATCATGCGCATACGTTTTCACATGATCCGCTTAGTGGAGGCATTATTCCAGCACAACGCGTCGTCAATCGCAATGGCGAACTGACGGGCAGACATCATTTCCCAACACCGACCCTCATGGAAGAGCTTTTGACTTTAGAAGGTGTGGAAGTGGTGGATAATAAAGTGCAAAATTTTGATAACGTTTTTTGGCACCCGTTGGCGGATTTGGAGGAGGATGTGGATTTGGATTAAGATACCAATGGATTATCTATCTCTGCACTTATATTCACCGTCTTGCTTTGGCTTATCCGAAAACTTATGAAGAACAACCCTTTAACCCTTTGAGTTGTTCTTCACTTATATTGATACATATTTCCTGAAAATAATTCGATAAAGTGTACCTTTGTCATGGCGATTTATTGAGATTTGTAAAAAAAATCATCATCAACCCATCATTCAATTGGAACAAAAAATTAATTTCAAAGACAGCGTTCTACCACCATTGCTTTTTATCGCAGCGCTTTGGTTGATACATTTTTTCAAAATTTGGTCTAATTTGGACTTGGATTATTGGGGCATTTATCCCCGAGAGTCGATTGGACTGAGGGGGGTGATTTTCGCTCCTTTACTTCATGGCGATTGGGAACATTTGGCATCCAACAGCGTCCCATTTCTCGTTTTAGCCACTATGACCATTTTTTTTTATCAGCGGGTAGCCTTGCGCGCTTTTATCATTATCTATTTTTTAAGTGGTGTTTTAGTTTGGTCGTTTGCGCGGTCTGGTATTTTTCATATTGGTTTAAGTTATGTGGTGTATGGTTTAGTGTCTTTTGTTTTTTGGACGGGGGTTTTCCGACGCAGTATTCGCAGCATCGTTTTAGCCCTGCTCGTCATCACTTTTTATAGCGGCATGGTAGCTGGCATATTGCCGACTACCGAAGTTTTACAAAAAAATATTAGTTGGGAAAGCCATTTAATTGGTGGTATTGTCGGCATTTTTGTAGCATATTTCTTTAAAGAAGAACTTGAAGACGATGAAAAAGATGACCACCATTATGTGGCTGAAGAGAAAACATTCTATTTCGACCAAAACATTTTTGATAAAACAAAAGAGGAGCGTCTATATGAAGAAGAAGAGCGCATCAAACAAATAGAAGAAGAACACCGCCGTCAGCAATTTCCACCTTTCGGCACTTGGTTTTCGGACTCAACTTTTAAATGATACCCCCTCAGTATAAATGGTGTTTTTAATGAAATTTAGACTTTGTAAAACATTTTGTATCAAATGATTTTTTTAAAAAAAATAGTTTCAATTCAAATTTCTTCAGTCTTTGCTGCCATCTTAGGTTTGTTTTTTATATTATTTTTCACCAATTGTAGCCGTATATTGATGCCAGTGGATGTGAAAAATACACCTACACAGTGCTTCAATATGATGTGGAAAACGGTGGATGAAAATTATTCCTATTTTGAATACAAAGGTATTAATTGGAATGCAGTCCGCGAAAAATATGCACCTAAAGTAGATGATAATATAAGCCAAGACTCGCTCTATAAAGTGCTATCGGATATGCTTTACGAATTGAAGGATGGTCATGTCAATTTAGCAACAGCCACCGACCGCAGCCGAAATTGGAGTTGGAAAGACGATTATCCTGACAATTTTAATGTCAATTTTGTCTTTAAACAATATTTCAAAAAAGATTTCAAAATAACAGGGTCATTACCCAATCAAATTTTGAACGATTCGATTGGCTATGTGCGCTATTCTTCATTCGGCAACTCAATTAGCGACGGCGATTTGGATTATGTGATGAATCGTTTTAAAGATATGAAAGGTATTATTATTGATGTTCGCGACAACGGCGGCGGCTCTATGTCAACTGTTTTTAAGCTCATGAGTCGTTTTGTTGAAAGAAAAACGCTTGTCGGGTATGCCCATACCAAAACAGGCAAAGGACACAGTGATTTTAGCAAACCCATTCCTTTTTATGCTATTCCTGCAAAAAAACGGGTGCCATTTACTAAGCCAGTTGTTTTACTCATTAATAGGAGTTGTTTTAGCGCAACGACCCATTTTGCTGGCTTCATGTCCATCCTTCCGAATGTGATGCTTGTGGGCGACAGAACAGGCGGTGGCGGCGGTATTCCTATCTCTGCTGATTTGCCCAATGGTTGGCAATATCGTTTTTCAGCAACCTATCAAACGACTGTTGATGGCTTTAATATCGAGAATGGTGTACCTGCTGATGTAGAAATATCGACGGGACCCAAGGAAGAACTGGAAGGGAAAGACGCTATTATTGAAAAAGGCATTGAAATCATTATTGAAGAATCGAAGAAAAAA
>JAYTON010000304.1:0-1782 GCA_043747725.1 Saprospiraceae bacterium | reverse complement strand
TTGAAAGATCATTCACCACATAAGCAATTCCAAAATGATCATCGGGGCGATTGAAGGGTTTGCCGGTAAATGACCAACCATAGCTCGCACTCCTGTCTATTTCAGTGAATGCCCACGTTTCATTCCGTCCGTCATTCCAACCAAACCGGAGGAAATAGCCAGCCCAATCGCTTGTATGGCTCTCGAAGTTGATGCCAAAGCCCACTTTTGTTCTACCAGCTTGACGAGTTTCAGTAATATCCACATCCGAGCGTTGAATGGCTTTTGTATAGTTACCCATCCCTGTTTTGGTATAAAAACCCAAAAGGCGAAGCGTGGATTGTTTTTTAAAAAAACTAAAAGGCTTTTCTATTTCCAGAAAATGTGAGTAATTTTTACCTAAATCAGTATTTAAATCAGGACCATTCGCCGTTGTCGGCACTTCAGATGTGCCAAAACGCACAGATACTGAGGGGGTGCCATATTCGACGACATAACCGACTGTATAGCCGCGCACATTGGCAGCATAATCCCAAGCACCATTACTCATCAACGCCCAATTGAGGAATTGCGTCCGAGGGTCATGGCTAAATTCATTGGCATCAAAATAATCTGCCAAACAAAATTTGCCGACTATAAGCCGCAAATATTTTTTAGGCGTTTGTCCAGCTATTTGATTGGCTTCTTCTTCTTGAGTTTCAGTGTCTTGTCCAATGGCAAAAGTTTGTTTTAAAAAGCCCCGTGCTAAATAAATAACGGGGGCAGCATCACCAATCCGAAACGCCTCACCGTTGGTGAATCCGGCAATACCTTTTGCTCCACTCAAACCGCTACCGCCCGACAATTCAGGATTGATATAAATTTCCCCGCCTTTCCAAAGTCTCGCCCCTACAAAAAGGGTAGATGTCAAAGTCGTTTGAGTCTCAGCCGTCGTTATCAAACTATTCGTACCCGAATATTTTGCTTTAAAAGAGGGTTTATACTGAGGGATCACCGTCTGTTGGAAATGAAAAGTGACGGGGCTTTGAGCCAAGCCATGGCGGATTAAGAAAGAAAAACTGATTAATAAAACAATAAGTGTACAATTCGATTTGTCCATACATTTAATTTTTAGAGATAGAGAATATACTTTCAATACTTGCTTTTAATTGAAGTACAAAAAAGTGAGTAATTTTGTTTAAATATTTTAACTTACGAATATACGGCTCAATTGTATATCGTAGATTTATATTTTTTTAAAAGAAGGATAGATGATGTATTTTTACTGAGGGGTACTGTCTTGGAACTTTCATTATTCCAGAACCTACTTTAGATACTGTTATTGTTGAAAATTGACAATGAAAAACTTCAACACAGAATTATGTCTAAACAAAAGAAAAAGTCCGATTTGCCTCAAAAGATTTGCCTCATCTGCGGGCGACCTTTTTTATGGCGTAAAAAATGGGAGAAAGTATGGCAGGAGGTCAAATATTGTAGTGACAAGTGTCGTCAAAATCGGAAAATAGTAGAGCATTTGGTTTGATGTTCAATTACTTTGACGTATCCGATACTTTAAAAGTATGGGATACGTCAAAGTAAAAACGCTTTCTTGTCATAAACCAACGCCACCATTTTCCAGTAGAGATACAAAGGCAATGGCGGCGTTAGTCAGCTGACAAGAAATTTGTTGGACAATGAGGAATGTCTTATGTCAGTTTGTGACACTATCCATCAGCAAGGCATTATTACGAAACCAACACCTGCACCGGTTGGCTCCAATTGCTTTTGATGCCAGAATTGTGAATCGCCAATACCTTAAATTCG
>JAYTON010000303.1:0-10459 GCA_043747725.1 Saprospiraceae bacterium | reverse complement strand
GAATGTTGCGATGTCACCTTCACGTACGAGGAAAAAACCATTAGAAAACGAGTTGATAGATTGGTGTTTTATATCACTAAAAATCAGCCGACTAAGGGGGATAAAATCGCTGCTAAAACTCTGAAACCTGATAAAATAGTAGTAACTACTGAGGGGGTAGGGGAGGCGAATACCAATGATTTTGACCGTCTATTCTCCATTTATTACGGTCAACTAAAAGAATATGGCATTTCTGCGAGTGTTTTGACAGTATGGCTCAACAGCTATCCGGCTACACATATTGAAGCCTGTGTGAAAGATTTTTTAGACAAAGCGGCAAAAGGTAAACTGCGGACGACTGAAAAATCGCAACAAGGCGGTTATCTACGGACATTGATCGAGCGAGCTGATTTTTCAGCCAAACAAGAAATCGATAAGATTAAAAAAGCCGTACGCCAAAAACAGACTGTTGATGAAAATCAAAAACAGGCAGCAGATGAATATAAAAAAGCTCAAATCAAAGCCCAAATTGAGCGTGAAAATGCTCTTATTCAACAGATATTTTTGGAAAATCCGACTTTAGAAGCGGAACTCTTAGTAGAAATCAATAGAAAAGATAGTGCGGATTACAGTGTTTCGGATTTACATCCTTCTGATGGTGGTGCATTGAAATATCCATTTTTACCTTCTAAGATTGGGCTTTTGGTGAAGAAGAAATTTAAGGAAAGGTTTGATTGATGTAAAAATGATACTGATTCCATACGCGTCATATTGACAAATGTGTCACATTTACCTGAGGACATTTTGAATTCAGTATAAAAGAAAAATAGCCAAATCCATTCTAAGTTCATCCTCCGTTTTATGAGTAGCTTTGATAAATTGGTCAGAAATTTTGAGTGCCATTGTTTTTACTTTTTTACAAATTTACATGTTTTTTATCAAAAAAGCATAGTATAAGGGTTTGGTGATTCATGTATGATGTATCAAAATAGTGCTAATTTGGTATAAAAAAGATACCAAAATTATGTTTAATGCTAAAAAAATAAAAAAATGAAAATACCAATTTACGTTTCACCTATTTTTATCGTGACGACCATTTTGACAGTTGTTTTGTTTTATCGCCTTTGTAAGATGGTCTCTCCGACTATTGCTAATAAAATTGTGATGAGTTTGGCGGCATGGATGGTTTTGCAAGGCGTGGTTTCAGCGAGTGGTTTTTATCTGAACTCAGATGCGCTTACACCTCGATTTGCTTTGGCAGTCGTACCTGCTTTTATAGCCATCATTTATTTTTTGACTACGAAAAGTGGGCAAAATTTTCTCGATAAATTGCCGTTGAAAGATTTGACCACGCTGCATATTTGCCGTGTACCTGTCGAAATAGTGTTGTTGTGGTTGTATCAAAGTCAGCAGATTCCACAATCGATGACTTTTGAAGGACGCAATTTTGATATACTTTCGGGCTTGACGGCTGTGCCAATGGCTTGGTTTACTTTTCAAAATGGGGAAATCAAACGGATTCCTTTATTGATTTGGAATATCATCTGTTTGGCTTTAGTACTGAATATTGTGACCATCGGCATTTTGTCTGCGCCAACGCCTTTGCAACAATGGGCTTTTGAGCAACCCAATGTTGGGGTCTTAAAATTTCCATTTGTATGGCTGCCTTCTGTGATTGTGCCGATAGTGATTTTGTCGCATTTGGTGGCGATTAGGCGGCTTTTGTTGAAGATGGACACCCCCTCAGTATAGAACCATAAATTAATGAAATTTACATCATTTCAAAATTAAACAAAATGAATACTCTCGCCAACCTCCTCATCGCCTTTATCGCCATCGAGCATCTGTACATCCTCTACATGGAAATGTTCGCTTGGACGACATTGGGCAAAAAGACTTTCAGAAGCCTTGACCCTTCGCTTTTTGAATCCACCAAAACGCTGGCTGCCAATCAAGGTTTGTACAACGGCTTTTTATCGGCTGGTTTGATTTGGTCGCTGCTCATTTCTGATGAAGAATGGCGTTTGAACGTTGCCCTTTTTTTCCTTATATGCGTGAGTGTTGCGGGCATTTATGGCGCCATGACAGCAGGGAAACGGATTTTTTATGTGCAGTCTTTGCCCGCTTTGATAGCTTCTGCAATGGTTGTCTACTTGCTTGAAGCAGTGATAAATTTTTAGAAAATGACTTTAGAATATCATCCCTTCGGTAGTTTTATTCCCTCCAATGTACGATATTTAGTTGTCGGCACATTTCCAGGACGCCTCTATTCACAACGTAGATTTGATGAAAATGAAGCTGACGCCAATGCATTCAGCTACGGCGGACGCAATCAATTTTGGCGGATTATGGAAAAAATATACCAAGTAGAATTGCCCACAAGAGAGAGTAAAAAGCAATTATTTCAAATCCTCAACATCGGTTTATTAGATGTAATACAAGCTTGTAGTCGTAAAAAAGCCTCTAATTTGGATACTGATTTGACGGATATTATTTGGAATCAACCCGAATTTGAGCGTATTTTCAAGGAAAATGCGATTGAAAACGTGTTTTGTACGGGTAAAGCAGTCGCTCAAATTTTTCAAAAATGGTATCCTGAAAAGCTTTGTGTGGCGTTGCCTTCGCCTTCGCCTTTGTACGCGATGATGCGGTTTGAAGAGAAGGTAGATTTTTATCAAAAAGTATTTCCAAAACTGATACATTTACCTAAATAAAAAAAATAAGTAACTATGGAACAAGATAACAAATTACATCTTTTTGAAGGCAAAACACTTCGTAAAGTGTGGTACAATGAGCAATGGTATTTTTCAATTGTTGATGTCATTGAAATTTTAACCGATAGCCCCAAGCCGCGCACCTATTGGAGTATGCTGAAAAAACGGGAAAATCAGTTGCTCACAATTTGTGAACAACTGAAAATGGTGGCTGCCGATGGTAAAAATTATAAGACGGATGCTGCTAATACTGAGGGGGTCTTCCGCCTAATCATGTCCGTCCACTCGCCCAAAGCAGAACCCTTTAAACAATGGATGGCGCAGGTCAGTAAAGAGCGCATTGAAGAAACTGAAAATCCCGAAATCGGCTTTGACCGCTTGCGTGAAATTTATAAAGCAAAAGGCTATCCCGATGAATGGATTGAAAGGCGTATGCAAAGCATAGAAACCCGCAAGCAATTGACCGATGAATGGAAAAAGCGGGGCGTGGCAGAAAGAAGGTCAGGAGTTTTCCATTTTAACCGCCACACTTGCCAAAGGCACTTTCGGCGTCACTCCTTCCGAACACAGCAAATTGAAAAAATTGGGAGAGGGGAGTGAGGACAATAAAATCAAAAAACCTACTCTATGAAAAGATACATCTGGCTCGCCATCATTGCCTCCGCTTTAGGCTTTTTTGTAGATTTATACGACATCATTATACTCAGCATTGTGCGCTCGAAAAGCCTTTTGGCAATGGGCGTGCCTGAATCGGAATTGCTATCAAAAGGCGTTTGGTTGATTAATATTCAGATGGTGGGTATGCTGATTGGTGGCTTTGTATGGGGCATTATTGGCGATAAATTTGGGCGATTGTCCGTATTATTTGGCTCCATTATTTTGTATTCAACAGCTACTTTTATCAACGCTTATGCAGGGAGTTTTGACATGTATCTATTGTTGAGGTTTTTAGCGGGCGTTGGTTTGGCAGGAGAATTGGGCGCGGCTATCACGCTTGTAACGGAACAAATGCCTCAAAAATACAGAGGCATTGGACCTGCTATCATAGCCGGATGCGGTATGTTGGGCGCAATTGCGGGAGCATACGTCGGCGGGAATTATTCATGGCAATTCACTTATCAATTGGGCGGTGGATTGGGTTTTATCTTATTGATATTGCGGTTGGGTGTTCTCGAATCGGGTCTTTTCAATCAAATGAAAGGACAAACATCATCAAGAGGGGATTTACGCTTGATTTTTAAGAAAAAAAGCAACCTCAAAAAGTATATCAGCATTTGTATAATGGGCTTTCCTGCTTGGTTTATGAATGGCGTGGTAATGACTTTTACGCCCGAAATAGCTAAGGCTTGGGGCATGAATCCTACCCCTTCAGTATCCATAGTTTTTACCTTTTTCTTTCTCGGTTTCACGTTTGGGGATTTGACAAGTGGTTTGGTGAGTCAATATATGCGCAGCCGAAAACGGGCGATTTTGACATATTTAAGTATGTTCGCCATCGGCATGGTGGCGTTTTTCCTATTGGCGAAGTGTTCTTTGACGCTGTATTACGGTATTTTCCTTTTTTTAGGATTGAGTGCTGGCTACACCATCGTTTTATTGACGCTGGCAGCCGAGCAATTCGGCACCAATATCCGCGCAACGGTCACGACTTCCGCCTTGAATCTCATCCGCGCGACTGTCATACCGCAAGCGGCTCTGTTTGGGTTTTTAAATCCATCAATTGGGGCGGCGTACAGTGCCTTGGTGGTGGGCATTATTTCCATCAGTTTAGCGTTTTGGGGATTGAGCAATTTGGAGGAAACGTTTGATAAGGATTTGGATTATATGGAGTAGTTGAAAAGCAAAATCATAGTTTTTACTTGAAAATATTGTAAAAATGCTTGAAATACTGAGGGGTCACCCCTTCCCCTTTTCCTTCTCCACCCTAATATGATAATGTCGCTCCAATACTTCAATGGCTTTCAACACGCGTTTAGCCTTCACATCAGCACTTTTAGGCTCTGTTAAAAATTGAGCCATCCAGCGTTTGCCCGAAGGATTTGTCACTTCATATTGGGCTTTGGCGATGGGATTTTCTTCTAATTCCATGAGAAAATAATCAGGCAATTCGACTTCTTTATAGGCTGTATGTTCTTGCTCTTCTATTTCGATATAGACTTCATCACCCGTTTTTTTACGAATGGCTTTCAAGATTTTAGCATTGAGCATAAAATAATGCCTGCCATCGCCTAAGGGTAGGAGGGTGCGTTCGATGGGCTGCCCGTCAATCGTGCCACGTATGTCCACGCGACTTTTAACGCCAAAAACAGTTTCAATATTGAACGGTACAACTCCTATCACGATGAGCGAAGTAGCACCGTTGATGCTTTGTAGGGTGGTGTGGAAGCGTTGCATTTTATTGATCCTTAATTTTCTTAATTTTCTTAATTTCCTTATCAAAATCGGATTCAAATATTTGGTCTTGAACGATTCTGAATTTTTCAAACTCTTTTAAAGCCAGTGCTTTGGCAACTTCAGCCGATACTTTACCAGCGTCTGTTAGAATATCGTAATCATTGAATTTCAAAAAAGCGTCTAATTTTTCAACCCAACCCTTCATATACATAGCTTTTTGACGCTCTGCTTGATTTTCAGCATAATCCAAATACATGGTCACGATGCGGTTCAGCTCGTTTATCTCTTTTTCAATCAAGTAGTTTTTAGCAATCACCACATCCGTTTTTACAATTTTCCCGTCGGGTGCTTTCTTCCAAGTCGCTAAGCCCATATTGGGTTTTTCAGCATTGGCGCGTTCTGCAATCAGTTCAGCCGCCGTTTTACCTGTAATTGCCCATTCGAGTTTGTTTTGAACAGTTTTATAAAACGATTGCGTTAATTCAGATTTTGGGTCATAATCCAAACTGCATTCAGCGAATATATCTGTCAATTTTTGATAAAAACGGCGCTCGCTGGCTCGGATTTCACGAATACGCTCTAATAATTCCGAAAAATAATCTTGACCAAACCGTTTGCCTTGTTTCAATCTTTCATCATCTAAAACAAAGCCTTTTATGATAAATTCTTTCAAAGTTTTAGTTGCCCAAATTCTAAATTTAGTAGCTTGTGCGCTGTTCACACGGTAGCCAACGGCGATAACAGCATCGAGATTGTAAAACTGAGTATTGTAATTTTTACCATCTGCGGCAGTTATTAGAATTTTTCTAATAACTGAATTTTCATCTAATTCTCCACTTTTGAAAACCTCTTTCAAATGGTAATTAATAGTTGGTATTTCTACATTAAACAGTTCCGCCATCCGCTTTTGGCTCAACCAAAACGTTTCATCTTCATACAAAACTTCTACTTTTACAGAGCCGTTGGCGGTGCTGTAAAGGAGAATATCATTGAATTGTGGGTTGTTTTCCATTGAAATGGTGTATTTTATTGATTTTTATGAAAATACTGAAATGGTTACCAATCGCTCACCAACAAATTCCTCGCTCCTTTAATACCACATTTTTGATATTGATGATATGCTTGAGCTGCCATTTCTCTTGTTTCTTCTTTGTTTTTACCTAAAATCCAACCTTCTATCGCTGTCACAAGTGTATAGGCTTCGGGAGCCATCAAACCTGTTGTCCAAATTAATGGTTCAACACCCGTTTGTTTTAAATAGGCTGCAAAATAGCTTTTACTGATGCACGCTAAAATAATAGATTCTCTTTTAGCTGTATTTTTAAGTTGAAATTTTTCATCCAATAAAAATTCCATCAAACCATCATGCCCAATATAAGCGAGTAATCTGATTTGCCACCACAGGCATCTACTGCGAAAAAGTTATTGAAATTGCCCGAACAGCTTTGTAAAAAATCAGTAGTACATAGTTTAATAAATTCGCCATCGTAGGCATCCGCAACGAGTAAAACATCCTTCGTTTTATGCTTAAAAATACATCTTTCTAAGACTTTATCTCTTGGACTTGGTACAACTTCCAGTCTTTATGTTTTTTGATGAAAAATACTGAGGGGTATCACCCAATCTAAACCGCTACACTTTCACCGCCACTCTCCCAAAATTCAAAAAATAAGGCGCATAATAAGCTGGGATATTGCTCATAGGCAATACCTCTTCTCGTATTTGAATACCCAATTTTTCAATCATAAAAGCTCGGCGTGCATCAATTCTTTTCCACGATTCAGGAAAACGGTTAGCCCATTCTGCCCTCAATTTTGCATCGGCGAGGACGATGCCATCTTCCATATTCGCACAGACAAACCCCTTTTTTGAAACGGGTATGATATCCATTTGCAAAGCCATATTAGAATATAATTCTACATCAGAATCCATTGTAAAAGGCGAATTGACCCATTCGTCGAGGTGGATGGTATGCCCAGTATTGACGGCGAAGTCAAAAAGCGTTTTATCTCTTGCGGCTTCTACAGCTTTACAAACGGCGGCGGCTTTTACACCAATCCCTATGTTTTCGTACCAAGTGACAACGGTTTCAAAATAATTGCGCCAAAATGGTTCAAATATATTGCGCGTTTCTTCGGGTAATTGCCCTTCATTTTCAGCAATAAAACCTGCTCGGCACGTTAGCGAACCTTGAATACCCAAAGCGGACGTAAAGGCGTCGCCCAACTGTACTTTATTAGCAGATGGGCTGCTCAAGCCAATTTTCGCTTTTTCTCCCGTCGAAACCATCGGGTGACAACTCAATGGTAAACCGTCGCTTTGATAAAAAGCGGCTAATTCATACTCGCGCATACCGACAGCGACATTTTTAACCACGTTTTTAATGCTTTCAGATGAACGGCACGATGCCCACTCCATGCGGACTAATTCTTCGAAGCAATTATGGTGGCGTAAGCCTGTTTTATTGTCCATAAAAATAGCGTTGGCATTGTCTAAGATACCTATTTCACCTATCATATTTCTCAAAATGTCGGCTAAATATGCGGGTATTTCCAAGATAGATTGATCTTTTAAATCCATCCTTTTGTAGTAAACACAACCGATTTTACTGCCTTTTTGGATGCCAAATTCTGAGAGAATCACCTTCAAATCCCTTGAAATTGACCTGTCTTGCCCCATCAAACTAAAAGGTTGATACAACTCATAATTCATCGGAATGGGTACGATGCCTGTGTAGCCCATGCACTCGTTGCCCAAGAGCATTTTGCGATTGCCGTGCGTATCAACCATCAATAAGGCTTCTTCAAAGCGAGGGTCGAGGTTGGTCAAATATTGCAAATTGGCGCTATGTTCTCTATCGGCAAACACCAATAATACTTCATAGCCCAACGTCTTCATTTGGGTAATGGTGGCGGCAAAACGAGCCTCAAATACTGAGGGGGGTATGTCGGGCATTTCAGCGCATTTGCCGAATTCAGGGAGCTGCACTTCTTGGAGAGTGATGTTGGGTTTTGTCATTTTATAATTTTAGATTCAAAACTACTTTTGATAAAGAATAATAGTTTTTTTTAAAAAAATATGATATACTTTCAATTTGGATAAAAAAGCAACGTTGCTGCAAGAAAAACAAAAATAAAGATAACTTTGAAAGTTCTTTTAATTTAAACATTAAATCATAAAACATGCAGTCAAGAAGAAATTTCATTCGTTGGTCGGCATTCAGCTTGCCCTTTTTAACGAATATTAAAAGTGCTTTTGCAACACCCCCTCAGTATTTTATGGTGGGTAATAAACCGATAGTGGTTTCGACTTGGGACAGTGGTTTGCCCGTCAATAAAGTGGCTTGGGAAGTGCTCAAAAAGAATGGTCGGGCGTTGGATGCCGTTGAAGCAGGGGCTATTTCGATAGAAAATGATATAAGTTGTTGCGTCGGTTTGGGGGCTAATCCTGACCGTGATGGCAAGGTGACTTTGGATGCGTGTATCATGGATGAAAAAGCGAATTGCGGTTCGGTAGCTTTTTTGGAGCATATCAAACACCCTATTTCAGTGGCTCGAAAAGTGATGGAAACCACGCCGCATGTCATGCTGGTGGGGGAGGGGGCATTGCAATTTGCCCTACAAAATGGTTTTAAAAAAGAACCTGCCAAACTCTCTGCGGATGCCGATAAAGCCTATAAAAATTGGCTTAAAAAATCGGAATATAAGCCTGTTATGAATATTGAACATCAGCAAAGCAAGGCGAAAAAGGGTAAAACGGGCGGTGGTACGTCTGTTCCGCAGTTTTTAGAAAACGGCGATTTTAACCATGATACGATGGGAACTATCGCTTTGGATGCGTCGGGCAATCTCTCAGGCGCATGTACCACGAGCGGCATGGGTTTTAAAATGCGCGGTCGGTTGGGCGATTCGCCTATCATCGGCGCAGGCTTGTTTGTGGACAATGAAATCGGGGCAGCGGTTGCCACTGGGCAAGGGGAGGAGGTGATTCGTGTAGCCGGTACGCACGTGGTGGTGGAGATGATGCGCATGGGCAAAACACCATTGGAAGCCTGCAAAATCGCTTGCGAGCGCATTGTCAAAATCAATCCTGCGAAAGCCAAAGACTTTCAAGTCGGTTTTATTGCCATCAATAAAGCAGGAGAATATGGGGCATTTGCCATTAATAAAGGCTTCAATTATGCTGTTACTTTTGGCGATGATGGGGGGAAGGTATTGGATGCGGATTATTTGTTGAAAGGGTAGTATGCTTTCAGTGTAAAGCCTTGATTTTTCCCGAAAGGATTCCTTTCGAACAATATTTTATAAATTTCACTATGAAAAAATACATCCTCCTCTACCTCGCTTTTCAAATAAGCAATCCTGCACGCATTCAAGCGCAATACGAAGCTAATTGGGAAAGCCTTGATAAACGCCCGACGCCTGCTTGGTTTGAAGATGCTAAATTTGGTATTTTTATTCATTGGGGCGTGTTTTCAGTGCCAAGTTGGGCGACTAATTCTAATGCGGATGGCTTTGGCAGTGGCTATGCGGAGTGGTATTGGCAGCGACTTTTTGATACAAAACTTAAAATTCACGCTGAATTTATGGCTTTTCATAAAAAAAACTACGGCGATAGAAGTTATCAAGATTTTGTACAAGACTTCAAAGCCGAGTTGTTCAATCCCGATGATTGGGCGACAATTTTTGAAAAAGCAGGGGCTAAATATGTGGTTTTGACCTCCAAGCACCATGAGGGTTTTACGATGTGGCAAAGCCCTCAGTCGTGGAATTGGAACGCTGTGGACGTGGGTCCACACCGCGATTTGGCGGGTGATTTATCGAAATCGGTCAAGGCTAAAAGTTTGAAAATGGGTTTTTATTACTCGTTATATGAATGGTTTAACCCTATTTATAAATCAAATGTCAATCAATACGTGAATGAGCATATGCTTCCGCAAATGAAAGACTTGGTGACGCGCTATCAACCCGATATTTTATGGACGGATGGTGAGTGGGAGCAGGTGGCTAAAACATGGAAAAGTGAAGAGTATTTAAAGTGGTTGTTCAATGAATCGGCTGTCAAAAATAACATTGTCGTCAATGATAGATGGGGTAATGATACAAAAGGCAAACACGGCAGTTTTTACACGTCAGAATATGGTCAGGGTAATTCGGATAATGTCAAAAATACTGAGGGGTTTGCCCGCCCGTGGGAGGAATGCCGAGGTATGGGTGAATCGTTTGGTTATAACCGCAATGAAAATTTAGATGTCTATCAAACAGGCGAGCAGTTAGTGCATCAACTCATTGATATTGTGGCGCGTGGTGGTAATCTTTTATTGAATATTGGACCCACTGCCGATGGTCGGATTCCTGTGATTATGCAGCAGC